>CAYQAD010000279.1:1335-3499 GCA_964415125.1 uncultured Phycisphaeraceae bacterium
AAGCCACCTCGGCCCTCCCGCGCATACTGCCGATCGTGAATACCCATGTGCCGCCGGACTCCTCACGCGAGCATCGAACCCGTCACACGGGACGATCGACCAAACCCCGACCCATCCTTGGGAATCGGCGTGACCCGATGCTACCCCCCGCGGCGACGCGCGGTCTCGGCCTTCAAGAACCGCAGCTCTCGGCGTGACAGGCTCGCCATCCCGCCCTCCGCGATCTTCTTGAGCACCCGATCCAGCTCCGCCTGATCCTCCCGCGGCCCATCGCTCTCGAGCTCCGCGAGGCCGTCCGCGGCCTCGGCCCGCACGCCCGGCCCGCCTCGGGCGAGCCCCATCGCCAGTTCCTCGGGCATCGAGATCAGCCGAAGGTCCCACCACGTCACCACACCGATCAGCACGCCGAGCCCGATCGCGGGCGTCGAACTGAGCACGACGCCCCCCACCACCATCAGCGCCGCCCCGGCCAGGCCAGCCAGATTCGTCCGCCGCCGCGCCGCCACACCGTCAGCCCGCCGCCCGATCCACCGCTCAAGCAGCCGAGCCCCATCGGTCGGCCGCCCGGGCACGCAGTGCGCCGCGGTGAGCACCACACCGATCGCGTACGCCCACCAGATCGCGACAGCCGCCGCCCCCCCGCCGCCGCGCACCGCCAGGTCAACCAGCGACGCGCCCGGCACCAACGGATTCAGCGCCGCGGGCACGCCGCCACCAAGCGGCCCGAGCCAGCCCGCGCCCCACATCGCCCCGGCCGCGATGCACGCAATCGCAGCCGTCGCCGCGAGCCCAATGACGTCGCCAAGCCAGCCCGCGTCGCGATCCGAGTCCTCCCACGACGCGCCGATCGGCCAGACCAGCGCCACGCCGCCGCGCCGAACCAAGCCGCTCGCCACCCCACGCACCGCGACAACGCCGCACCAGACCACGAGCCCAATCGCCGCATACCCGATCCCCACCGCGTCCCGCGGCAGCGACGACAGCAGCACCGCCGCCGCCCACACCAGCGTGACCAGATGCACACGCACCTCGGTCCGGCCCAGCCGTGCCACGCGCACGCCCCAGACAAAGGGCGACTCGCCCCCCGCCAAGCCCTCCCCAAGCAGCGACGCGCCCCACCTCACAGCTCGACAAGCCCCCGACGCGCCGCCATCAGCAGCGCCAGCATCGTCTTGGCATCAACGAGCCCGCCGCCATCGAGGAGTCCGCCGACCTCCTCGGCCGGCAGCTCGACCACCTCGAGCCACTCGTCAGCCTCGGGCGCCGAGCCCACCCACTCCAGCGCGGTCCCCACGTACGCGTGCATCAACTCGTCGGTCAGCCCGGGCGACGTGCGAAACACGCCCAACCGCTCGAGCCGGCCGGCCCGGTACCCCGTCTCCTCAACAAGCTCCCGCGCCGCGCAGACCTCCGGCTGCTCGCCCGGCTCGAGCGTGCCCGCGCAGCACTCGAGCACCCACGCGCCCATCGCCGCCCGATGGTTGCGGACCATCACGAGCGACCCATCACCCTTGATCGCAACAACCAGCACCGCCCCTGGATGCCGGACGTACTCCCGCGCAGAGGTGCCGCCCTCCGCGCCGAGCACGGTCGCGCGCACAAAGTCGAATCGTCGGCCGCGCGCAAGCACTTCCTCGCCGAGCAGCTCGGGCCCGTCGCGGCTCTCACCCAGTCTGTCCACGCGACCTTCCATCCGCCGAGCCTACCGGGTCCGGGGCGCCGGGTTCCGTCGCCCCGGGCGGGCGATCACGATGCCCGCCAGCCCCAGCCGAGATTCAGCGATTCCAGGTCGACGCGCCGTAGACCGCCGAGTCGCCCAGCTCCTCCGCGATGCGCAGCAGCTGGTTGTACTTGGCGTAGCGGTCGCTCCGGCACGGCGCGCCGGTCTTGATCTGGCCGCAGTTGGTCGCCACCGCAAGGTCCGCGATCGTCGCGTCCTCGGTCTCGCCCGAGCGGTGGCTCAGCACCGCTGTGTACCGGTTGCGCATCGCGTAGCCCACCGCGTCGAAGGTCTCGCTGAGCGTGCCGATCTGGTTGACCTTCACGAGCACCGAGTTCGCGCAGCCCTCGGCCACGCCACGCTCGACGAACTTCTTGTTCGTCACGAACAGATCATCCCCGACCAGCTGGACGATTTTCTCGACTACAACGACATGCTCGATCT
>CAYQAD010000280.1:0-3498 GCA_964415125.1 uncultured Phycisphaeraceae bacterium
CTCGGCTCGACGGTCGGCCGCCTCGAGTCGCTCTGGTACGGGATGATCACCGGCTTCGCGGACGCGATCGACACGTTCCGCACCATCGCAGTCGGCGCGCTCGACGCGATCACCGCCAAGGCCGCGAGTCTGATCACCACACTGAGCAACAAGCTCGGCATCGACGAATATGTGCTCGGCGTCGATCTCACCGATGAAGAGGCAGCGCTCTCAGCCTCTCAGCTTGAGGGCCAAGCACAAAGCCGCAATCTCGATCGAATTCGTGGCCTCGGTCGAAGATCCGCACTGCGAAATCGAGCACGAGAAGCACGAGACGACTATGCCGATCAGCGTCTAGCAGACGCCTACAGACAATTAAAGGAACTGCGCGAATCGGTACGGCCCAGCGACATAGTAAGTGAGGAACTACCTGATTCAGCAAGTGAGCGTGGCAAGGACTTCGCTGATGCGATCGCGGCGGTCTTCGCTGGAGCTCGAGGGCTGGGTGAAGGCGAGAAACTCACGGCCAGAGGCACGTTTGGGGGAGACACACGCGTACTTGGCGCTTCGACCGAAGGGCAACGGACGGCCAGCGCCGCCGAGCGTGCGGCTGATGGAGTCGAGGAGCTTGTGCGCAACGCACGCCGCGGCGGGTTGGCGTTCGACTAAGGAGACATCGGGATGGCAGAGGTCGAAGAGCTCATCAACTCGCGTAAGTGGACCCGCGGCACCAACCCGAGTGCGGAGTTCCGCTACGGCGTTTATGGCGTGATCTTCGACGACAACGCCGAGCTGAATGCGCACATCGCCGTCCAGGCGGCGGCACCGACCACGTTCGACGGGATGAGCCGTCTCGACATCCGCCTCGACAAGACGCACACAGCGGGCCACTACGAGTTCGTCGTCGACTACGGGTTGCTGGCGGGTCTCGACACGGACGGCAATACGTACTCGCTCACAACACGAGGCGGTCGCAAGCGCGTCTTTACGTCGCTCGAGACAGTCGCAAGCTACGCGGTCGCGGGAACGCCCACAGATCATAAGGGCGCTATCAACGTGAGCGAGAACGGCGTCGAGGGCGTCGACGTCCCTGATCCGGTCTACAACTTCCAGATCGGCCGGCGCGTCGCCTTCGCCGACATGACGCCCGCGCTCAAGGCCGCTATCCGCGGGCTCGTCGGCAGCGTGAACAGCGCCACCTACACGGTAGAGGGAGACACCTTTCAACGAGGTGAACTGATGTACCTCGGCGGCGACATCAACCAGGGCGGCTCAGGACAGGCCTTCGACGTGCAGCATGAGTTCGTCGCTATCCCCAACAAGACAGGGCTCTCCATTGGCGACATGACAGGCATAGACGCCGAGGGCCACTTCTACACTTGGGCGCAGTTCGCCGAACAGGTCGACGCGACATCGGGCCAGATCGCAAACCGGCCCATCGCGGCTTATGTCGAGCGAATGACCGACTACGCAGATTTCTCTGTGCTTGGCCTCTGATGACCTTGAAGCACGTCCAACCCGGCCAGCGCCTTCGCATTGCCGCAGCAACGCATAACGCGATGATCGATGCCGCTCGTGCGCACCGGGACGCACAGGACCTCGCGGCCCGCCCCAACCTCGGCGGGCTCGGGCTCCCGGTCCTCCGCGTGCAGAACAACACGGGCGCCGCGCTTCCCCGCTACGGGATCATGGGCATCGGCGGCGCAGTGTTGACGCCGGGAACCGCCGACGCACCGGGCGACTACGCGAACAAGCCAGTGATCTCCGGCCGTGCGCTCACGCTCCCTGGCGACTTCGGTCGGTGGGTGATGGCCCTCCAACCGATTGCGGCCGGGGCCCTTGGGCGAGCTGTCATCTCGGGGCTTGTAGCTGCGAGGATCACTGTCACGGCGGCGAGCGACACGCATGCAGACGCCTTCGGCGGCGAGCCCCTCCTCCGCTCGGGAACGTTCGGTCGCGCGTGCATCATGGATAAGCAAGCAGGCCTCGGCGAACAGTGGGCGACGCTTGCGATCGCCGATTACCCATTGCGGCCAGTCAAATTCGATGCGCGCATCACCAGCAGCACGCCCGAGATCGGCAACGTGAACCGCTGGTTGTACACCTTTGAGGAAGTCGAAAAGTCGACCGCGGGGTACCTGGGCTACTCGACGCGAACGGGCGGGCTCACGGGGACGGCGTACAACAAGGCTGAGCACGCGAATACAGCCACCCTCGGGCACGGCGTCGACGTTTCGAGCTCGTTCTACACCGGAACAAGCATGAGCCCGCAGCCGATCCCCAACGGGACGCCCGTCACAATGAGCATCCTCCGCAGCAGTGGCGACGGAACGCCCGAGTACGAGTTCGATGCACCGCTCGGCGCGCACGATGGTGGGTGCGGGACATGAGCTCGCTACTGGGGGCGGGGTGCTGTTGTGGCGGGGTTTCGCGCTGCATCTGCGTGCCGGACGCAGACGGTGTGTTCCCATTCGAGTTTGGAACCCCGCCCCGCGTGCGGCTTCGGGCCAGCGTTGCATACACCGACTTCACGGGCGGTTCGCCGGATAATCACGGTTCGGTCGGGGTGGAGTCGTCGCCGTTCGATCTGACCCGGCTCGCGGGGGATTGCCAGGGGTCGAGTACAACGCAGCCGAGAAGAATCGGCCAGTTTGTGCGACTCTTCGAGCTGCCGGGCGGTGCGGCTGCGGGGTTCACGCGGACAGGGTTCTATGACCCCGTTGCCGAGTCGATCGTTCCGTTCCCCCTGACACCGACGCCGGGGAGCGTGTCGAGGACGCCCGACCTCGATATCCAGATCGCGCCCGGAAGCCCGGACGGGCTGACGCAGTACGTATTTCTCTACATGAACGCAGGCGGTATTCAGGGAAACGGGGCGGCATGGCGCGTTCAGTTCGTGCCAGGCGGCTTGCCGGTCGTCACGCCACACCTCGACGCCGGAATTGAGGCCGTACGAGTCGGACCGACGCAGCAGCGGTACGTGCAGATCGGCTACCCGTCGGGCACGCATCACTGGGGCGCGTGGACGGCCACGGGTTCAGTCGATCAGTTATCCGAGATGCATTTTCGCGTTCGGAGCTTGCTCACTGGCTCTTTTACGTACGGCGCAAACGGGTCTCAGGCGAGCGGGCTCACACTGGGCGATACATCGTTCGGGCTCGATTTGGAGCTCGACGGCGAATGCGAGGAGCTCGGGCCATGAACTCGACGCCTCGAGCACTCGAGCGGGCCAAGGTCTGCGCGAGATGCGAACACCTCGGCCGCTTCCCTGAGGCCGGCGGGACCGTCTCCGGCAGATGCAAGAGATGCGCGTCTCGGTGCGCCGTCCTGGTCCAAGACTCCGCCGGCCAGATCGAGCTGAGCGTTGAGGGCCAACCTGTCCGATTCGCACCCTGGGGACGCCTCATCAACGCGGGCGAATGCCCAGACCGCAAATGGTCCCAGAGCCCATAATCAGGCCCTTAAGCGTCAGCCTTCCAAGCTGAATGTTGCCGGTTCGATCCCGGTCACCCGCTTTCG
>CAYQAD010000281.1:0-3487 GCA_964415125.1 uncultured Phycisphaeraceae bacterium
TGCCCCGCGTGTTGCCCCGCGTGTTGCCACATGACTTCAACGCGAGTGGTACCCGCCGGGTTGCAGTCGGCTTCGGTCAGCAACGTACCCGCGATGGGCGAGCCGTCGACGGTGAGTGTGGGTGATGCGCCATCGACGCAATCAGCCGCGTCGAATGAGACTTCGATGGTTCGGCCTCGCCACTGTCGCGACGCCGTGACACGGCCCATGCCCTCGATGGGGCAGGGGTCGATGCGGAGGCCTTGCCACTCCGAGCGGATGCCCAGCACCCACTCGAGGCTGACGGTGTGGAGCCACGCGGCCGAGCCGGTGTACCACGTCCAGCCGGCGCGGCCGGGGCGCTCGGAGGTCGGGCCGTCGACGTTGCCGGGCGTGGCGTAGGGCTCGGCGACGTAGGCGTCGGCGTCGGCGCCGCGGCGGATGGGGCTGATGGTGTTCCAGATGTGCGTCGCGGCGGCGCGGTCGCCACGCTTGCAGGCCGCGGCGAGTGCCCAGGTGGCGGCGTGCATGTAGACGCCGCCGTTCTCGCGCAGGCCGGGCGGATAGCGGGTGATGTAGCCGACGTCGCCATCGGGCGTGTCGTAGGCGGGGTGCAAGAGCAGCGGGCCCATCTCGCGTGCGAGGTGTTTCATGACGCTTGCCCACGCGGTCGACTCGCGATCGGCGGGGGCCGCGTCGGTGAGGATCGCCCAAGTCTGCGGGTTGAGGTAGATCTTGCCGTGGGCGTTTGCTTCGGTGCCGACCCATTCGCCCGCGTCGTTGGTTGCGCGGCGGTACCAGGCGCCGTCCCACGCGTGGGCGTTGGCGGCTTCGATCAGCGCCTCGCGGCGCTTCGCGCAGCGGTCGGCTTTGGCGGTGTCGCCAAGGTCGGTGAAGATTGCGTGCCAATCGCGCAGGACTTCGGCGACGAAGAAGGCGAGCCAGATGCTCTCGCCGCGTCCCTCGATGCCGACGGCGCTGAGCCCGTCGTTCCAATCGCACGAGCCGATGAGCGGCAGGCCGCGATCGGAGAGCTTGGTCTCGAAGCGGTCGAGCGAGCGGGTGCAGTGTTCGAGCAGCGTTACCTTTGTCTCGTCGTCGGCGAAGGCGGCGGTGCGATCGAGGATCGCGGCGTCGCCCGTGTCGCGCATGTAGCGGGCGGTGAGGTAGGGCAGCCAGAGGTAATCGTCGGAGCACTGGGTTTGCAGGCCGAACTCGGCGAGCGGGTGCCACCAGTGGTAGACGCGGCCGTCGGCGAATTGCAGGCCGGCGTGGAGCATGATCTGCTCGGCGGTGCGCTCGGGATCGCGCGGCAGCCAGACGTTGGAGTCTTGCAGTTGGTCCCGGAAGCCGAACGCGCCGGACTGCTGGTAGTACCCGGTTCGGCCCCAGAGGCGGGCGCTGATCGCCTGGTAGGGCAGCCAGTGGTTGTTGAGCGCGTCGAAGTCGGCCACGCCCGTGTCGACCGCGACGGGGTCGATGTGCTCACGCCACGACGCGCCCGATGCCGCGACCGCCTCGGCGGCGACCGCGGGGTCGGCGAGGCGGGCGGCAATGTCCACGGCCTGGTGTTCGGTGTCCGAGCAGGCCAGCGCGTAGGCGATCGTGATCGACGCGCCGGGCTCGAGGGTGAGGTCGCCGCCGAGCGCGGCGATCGCATCGCCGAATCGGCCGAACTTCCCGGCCGGGCCGGCGGCGGTGCGCATGGTCGCGGGCTTGGCGGGGTCGTGGTACCGGCCGAGGAATGCTTCCTTGTCGGCGGTCGCGATGGTGCGATCGAACGAGCCGGCCGAGACCGCGAGCGCGGCGCCATAGGGCCACGGGCGGTTCCAGTGCTCTTTCTCGTGGCGCTGGGGCACGTCCCACATGTTCTTGGTCGCAGAGATCGCGCGGGCGCTGCCGACGGCCGGATGGTCCTTGGCGTTCAGGAAGAGGCGGTGGAACTCGCGCTTGGTGTCGGGCGCGACGCCGCAGCACCATTCGAGGTAGGCGCACATGCGGAGTCGGCGGGCGCGGTCGGTGGTGTTGGTGAGCGTGACGGTCCAGACCTCGGCTGTTTCGCCCGGGGGCACGGCGAGCGTCCACTTCGAGTGGATGCCGCGGTGCGTGCCGGTGAAGGTCGTGCTGCCCAGCGCGTGCTCGCACTGGTAATCGTCGGGCACGAGTCGGCAGGGCGCGGGGGCGAGTGACCAGAGGGCGTCGGTGTCGGCGTCTGGCGCGTCGAGGTCGGCGAGGTAGAGGAACCGGCCGTGCATGTCGCGGACGAGGTCCATCTCCCAGCGGGTGATGACGTTGAGCTGTGAGTTGTCGAGCCAGGAGAAGCCGCCGCCGTTCTGGCTGACGGCGATGCCGTAGCGGCCGTTGGAGATGATGTTGGTCCACGGCATCGGGGTGTCGTGGCGCGTGATGGCGAAGGCGGAGCCGTCGGATGAGAAGCGGCCGTAGGGGTTGTCGGGCAGTTGCTGCATGGCGTCGCTCGG
This sequence comes from uncultured Phycisphaeraceae bacterium, assembly GCA_964415125.1. Lineage (GTDB taxonomy): Bacteria > Planctomycetota > Phycisphaerae > Phycisphaerales > UBA1924 > CAYQAD01. Next base: position 2,460 of record CAYQAD010000281.1, read on the forward strand.
CTTGGATGGGGAAGGGGATTTTGCTCGGGTGTAATCGCTTACACACAGCATGACACCAGTCGCGTGTGGTGTCAAGCAAGGCGCCGTCCAGCTCGACAGATTTGTGCATGTGCCGGGCGGCGCGGAGCGCACGAAAGAGCGGGCGTGCCCTCTTGGAGCACGCCCGCCGAAGAGGTTGCTGGTTGTGGTGCCGAGCGCTTAGCGACGGCGGCGGACACCCACGAGGCCTGCGGCGCCGAGGAGGGCCAGTGAGGCGGGGGCGGGGATGATGGTGATGTTGCGGAAGTCGACATCGACCGCGCCGTTGACCGCGTCGGGGCTGTTGATCTGCGCGCCGACGCCGAAGGTCTGCATGAAGGCGCTGGGCCAACCGCCCTCGGTGTTGCCGAACGCGACGGGGCCGGAGGAGACCCAGCCAGAGCCGGTGGTCAGGTTGTTGTAGCGGTACTCGATGGTGGAAACGGGCATGAGGTTCTCGCCCGCGCCGGGGGTGTAGATCATGTTGAGCATGACCTCGTCGCCGATGTTGTACACGCCGGCCCCGAAGGAGTGGAAGGGCAGCGTGCCGCCGAACGCGGCGATCTCACCGCTGGCGGTCAGGACGCCGAAGAGGCCGAAGCCGAAGAGGTCCGAGTTGAAGCCGGTCTCGAGGTTTCCGACGTTGTCGGCGCCGTTGACCTGGAGGGTCATCATGGCGTCGAAGCCGTCGCCGTAGTCGAAGTCGACACGGTTGCCGCCGGGCGCGTCGGCGAAGAAGGAGATGTGCTTGTTGGCGAAGCCGCCCGCGCCGTAGTTGTTCTCAACGATCGAGGCGTTGCCGACGCCGGCGGCCCAGCTCGAGTTGAGCGTGAGGTTGCTGCCGGAGAAATCGTTGAAGATGCGTGGGTTGTCGACGAGGCCGTTGACGTCTCCCGCGCCGGTGGCAAAGGCGGTTCCGGCCATGACGGCGATGGCGAGCATGGATGTGGTCGTGGTGCGCATGGTCTCTGTCCCTCCAAACTGCCGCGTGCCGACGACGATCTCGTTGC
>CAYQAD010000282.1:0-3477 GCA_964415125.1 uncultured Phycisphaeraceae bacterium
CATCGTGGCGCAGGACCTTCGGACGATGCAGACCCGATCGTTCCGGGGCGACGCGGTCGTGATGGCGACCGGCGGCAACGGGCTGATCTTCGGGCAGAGCACCAATAGCGTGATCTGCACTGGCGGCGCGGCGAGCCGGTGCTATCAGGCCGGCGCGTGGTACGCCAACGGCGAGATGGTGCAGGTCCACCCGACGGCGATTCCCGGTGCGGATAAGTGCCGCCTGATGAGCGAGTCGGCGCGTGGCGAGGGCGGGCGCGTCTGGGTGCCGCGCAAAAAGGGCGACAACCGCGACGCGCGGCAGATCAGCGAGGAGGAGCGCTGGTACTTCCTCGAGGAGAAGTACCCGGACTACGGCAACCTCGTGCCGCGTGACATCGCAACGCGCGAGATCTTCGACGTGTGCGTGAACCAGGGCATGGGCGTGGGCGGCGAGAACCAGGTGTACCTGGATCTGACGCACAAGCCGCGTGAGTACCTGGACCAGAAGCTCGGGGCGATCCTCGAGATCTACACGAAGTTCGCGGGCGACGATCCGCGTGAGCTGCCGATGAAGATCTTCCCTGCGGTGCACTACAGCATGGGCGGGATGTGGACGCAATACGAGCGTGGGACGTATCAGCCCGAGACGCCGCACGGCGAGCACAAGCCGGGCATGCGGGCGCCGGTGGACACGGAGCCTGGTCGTGGCATGATGATCGGTGCGCCGAACAACATGATGACGAACATCCCGGGGCTGTACGCCTTTGGCGAGGTGAACTTCGCGTACCACGGTGCGACGCGCCTGGGGGCGAACGCGCTGCTCTCGTGCATCTTCGATGGGCTGTTCTGTGGCCCGAGCGTGTGCAACTACATCAAGAACCTGAAGCCCGTGTCGGAGCTCGACGCGAGCGTGTACGAGCGTGCGACGGACGCCGAGGACGCGAAGAGCCAAAAGCTGATGGATTCGTCGGGCGACACGACGAGCGACCCGGCGACGAACCCGTACAAGATCGCCCAGGAGATGGGCGTCGAGATGACCGCGGCGTGCACGGTGGTGAAGACCGGCGAGCGGCTGGCGAAGACCATGGACAAGATCGCCGAACTCCGCGAGCGGTACTCGCGGGTCCGGCTTGGTGACACGGCGATGTGGTCGAACCAGACGCTGAGCTTCACGCGGTCGGTGGGCGACATGCTCATCCTCGCCGAGAGCATCGCGAAGACGAGCCTGATGCGTGAGGAGTCGCGCGGGTCGCACTATCGCCTGGACTTCCCGGAGCGCGACGACGAGCGGTTCCTGAAGACCACGGTGAGCGAGTACCAGGCTGGTGCGAGCCACGGCGAGCACGGTGGCGAGCACCACGTGTTCTACCGCGATGTTGATACGTCGCTGGTGACGCCGAGGGCCCGCACGTACGGCAAGACCGACTCGGCAAAGACGAACGCGAACACCACGCCGGCACAGGGCGAGCGGACGCTCAGCGATGCGTCGGCGAAGCCCGCGGCTACGGGGCAGGCCTGATCGGGCCGAAAGGGTAGACCATGGTTGTTGATGTGAATGTGCCCGACGAGCAGCAGCGGCGTGTGAACCGCGAGAAGGCGGCGCCCGGCCGGACGATCACCGTGAAGATCCTGCGGTGCGACGGCCCCGGCAAGCCGACGCGCTGGGAGGCGTTCAAGGTCAAGGTCGATCGCGGCATGAACGTGATCTCGGCGCTCCAGCGGATCGCGGCGAACCCGGTGACCGTCGACGGCGACGGGACGACGCCCGTGGTCTGGGACTCGGGCTGCCTCGAGGAGGTCTGCGGCGCGTGCACGATGGTCATCAACGGGCGGGTGCGGCAGAGCTGCACGTGCCTGCTCGATGAGTACGCCCCGAGCGAGGGCGACGTGCTCACGCTCGAGCCGATGAGCAAGTTCCCGGTGATCCGCGACCTGTGGGTCGACCGCGAGCGGCTGTTCCACAACCTCAAGCGCGTGAAGGCGTGGGTGCCGATCGATGGCACGTACAACCTCGGCGCGGGCCCGCAGGAAGCGCCCGAGAGCCAGCAGACGCGCTACAAGCTCAGCGAGTGCATGTCGTGCGGGTGCTGCCTGGAGGCGTGCCCGCAGTTCAACCTCGAGGAAGACCAGAGCAAGTGGGACACGTCGTTTGTCGGTGCCCACGCGATCAGCCAGGCGCGGCTTTTCAACGAGCACGAGACGGGCAAGCGGCTCAAGGGTGAGCGGCTCGACGCGCTTATCGGCGCCGGCGGCGTGAGCGATTGCGGCAACGCGCAGAACTGCGTGAAGGTCTGCCCCAAGCACATCCCGCTGACCGAGTCGATCGCGGCGATGGGGCGCGCGGTGACGATCCACTCGGTGACGCGGTTCTTCAAGGGCAAGTAGAGATGAATCCCGTTCGGGCCGTGCATGCGGGTCGAATGGCAAGTGCGCGCCGGGTCGGCGGTTGGGGCCTCATCGACATGGCCGGCTGGTTTGTCTGGCTGTGGATTGTGCTGTGGATCACAACCGCAATCGCCCATGCTGGGGTCTCTGCAGGGATGTCTTTCTGGTTCGCGAATCTCATCGGCGCGTTGGTCGGAACCATCGTGATCATGTTCACGTGGGCGGCGTTAGATCATCGATCACGTCGGAATGCCAAGGCTGGTCCTGGCGACGCATCTCGATAGCAGACTGATGTTGCTTTGGCTCAACCGCGGACGTCGATGGAGCGCGCGGCGGTGCCCGCGCGGGCTCGCTTGGCGCCCGCGGCGGTGTAGCCGGCGTGGGCCTCGCGGTCGCTGTGGGTTTCTTCCTGGTCGTTGCCGGTGGTCTTGCGGACGGCCTCGGCGGTCTCGACCTTGACGACGGAGAGGTCCTGCTCGTCGCGGCCTCGGCGGACGCCGGACTTGCGGGTCTGCTCCTGACGCTTCGTGTCGCGCGTGGCGATCTTCTCGGCCTGCTGGGTGCCGGCGAGGGCGCTTGCCAAGTTGATGCCCGGGACGAAGCTCATCGCTTCAGATATCGGCACCGATGCGCATGGACCTGTAATTCAAGGTCGTAACGGCGCGTGATTGGACGTCGAGCCCCGAGATGTCGTGGCTCGACGGGGTGGGTGTACCAGTGGGAACGGCGCAGAATCCGCGTGGCGGCGGTGCTTTCGGCGGGTCCGGTTCCGGGGAAAGCTAGACGCCGATGGTGTTGACGCCGCAGTCGACGTAGATGTTCTCGCCGGTGACGCCCGAGGCAAGGTCGCTGGCGAGATACACGGCGGTCTTGCCGACGTCGCTGCCCTCGACGTTTCGGCGCAGGGGCGCACGCTCGAGGTTGTGGGTGGAGATGTCGTCGGTGCCGCCCACGGCCGAGGAGGCGAGGGTGCGGAGGAAGCCGCCCGAGATGGTGTTCACGCGGATGCCGTGCTCGCCGAGGTCGGCGGCGAGGTAGCGGCTGGTGGACTCGAGGCAGCTCTTGGCAACGCCCATGACGTTGTAGCCCGGGACGACCTTCTCGGCGCCG
>CAYQAD010000283.1:0-3475 GCA_964415125.1 uncultured Phycisphaeraceae bacterium
TCGTGCAACAAACGCTCCCATCAGCCCAGCATGCGATCCTACCGGGCACACACCTGCCGCACCGACCACCACGCAACGTCAGACTGGGCGGGCGGACGGGGCCTTGCCCCCCTATCGCACACCTCTGAGATACGTCAAAGAGGGGCTGGCAGATTCCCCGCTGAGGGCAGTCCTGGTGCTCTTCGCAACCACCAACCTGCAGGGAGCTGCATCTTTTTCACGAGCCGCGGCTGAAAGCCGCGGGATGGCCTCGCCAATGGAGTCTCTCAAGGTGGTGCCCGAGGTTTGACAGTTCGAGTACGACTGCATTCCAGCCCGCGCCTTTCTGGCGGTCTCACCGCCTGATTCAGGCGATGATGGCACTTAGACTGTGTGTTCAAGCGGCGCCCTCGCCGTGATGTACAGTGTTCCGGTTTTCGGCTGCTCGCCACGGAGTGAGCGGTTGGCTTCTCTGGCCCTTGGGTATTTCGGGAGATCACACCATGCCCCGTTCCTCGACCGTTCTTGCCTTGATCGCTGCAGCGGGATGCACACTCTCGGCACAGGCACAGCCGGACGCCCCGCACGCTGGCATGCTCCGCTACCCCGACGTGAGCTCAAGCGAGATTGTGTTCGTCTACGCCAACGATCTCTGGATCGTTTCGCGTGACGGCGGCCAGGCCCGGCCCTTGGCCAGCCCCGCAGGGCAGGAGCTCTTCCCCAAGTTCAGCCGCGACGGCACACACGTCGTCTTCCAGGGCAACTACGACGGCGACCGCGACCTCTACAGCCTGCCCACCACCGGCGGCCTGCCCACTCGCCTCACCCACCGCCCCGGCCCGGAGATGCCCACCGACTGGACCACCGGCGACGACATCGCCTTCTTCACCTTCGCCGACCGCGACGGCATCACCAGCCCGCGCATGTACACCGTCGCTGCCGAGGGCGGCCTGCCCGAGAAGATGCCCATCGAATACGGCGCCAACGGCGTCGTCAGCGAGGACGGCAGGTGGCTCGCGTACACGCCCTTCTGGCGCGACTCGCGCACATGGAAGCGCTACAAGGGCGGCATGGCGGCCGACATCTGGCTGTTCAACCTCGAGACCAACGAGTCACGCCAGATCACCGACTGGGCCGGCACCGACACGCTGCCCATGTGGCACGGCCAGACGGTCTATTACCTCTCCGATGCAGGCAGCGAGCATCGCCTCAACATCTGGGCGTACGACACCAACTCGGGCCAGCGGCGGCAGGTGACCAGCTTCGACGAGTACGACGTCAAGTTCCCCTCCATCGGCCCGGGCCCCAACGGTCAGGGCGAGATCGTCTTCCAGCTAGGCGATGAGCTTCGGCTTGTAGACCTTTCCAACGGCCAGAGCCGGGCGATCAGGGTGACCATCCCCGGCGCAAGGCCAGCGCTTCGGCCGCAGGCCGTCGAGGCGGGCGAGAACCTGGCCGGCGGCGGGATCTCCTCGACCGGCAAGCGTGCCGTGGTCGAGGCCCGGGGCGACATCTGGACCGTGCCCGCCGAGAACGGGCCGATCCGCCAGATCACCGACACCTCCGGCGCCGCCGAGCGCTCGCCCGCGTGGAGCCCCGACGGCCGATGGATCGCGTACTTCTCCGATGCCGACGGCGAGTACGAGCTGTACGTCACCCAATCCGACGGCAAGGGCGAAACAAAGCAACTGACCGATGGCAACGAGAACTTCTTCTACAGCATCACGTGGTCGCCCGATTCGGACTCGATGATCGTTGTCGACAAGGCCGGCAGGCTGCTGCTGGTCGATGCCGAGAGCGGCGAGATGACCGAGATCGACCGCGACCCGTGGGGCACGCAACCGGGGGTGTCGTGGTCGGGCGATTCGCGGTGGATCACGTGGTCGCGGGCCGAGGAGCGGTCGCTGAACTCGAGCATCTGGGCGTACGACACCGAGACGGGCGAGAAGCACAAGCTGACCAGCGGCTTCTTCAGCGACGAAAGCCCGGTGTTCAGCCGTGACGGCGAGTATCTGTATTACACCTCGAGCCGGCGCTTCGAGAACCCGCAGTACGAGGACGTGGGCTCGACGTTCGTCTACGCGGACACGGGCGTGTTGATTGCCGTGCCACTGACCGAGGAGGTTGAGAACCCGTGGTTGATTGAGTCCGACGAGGAGACGTGGACCGAAGACGAGGCGGACGACGCGGAAGCCGGTGACGACGAAGCCGCCAATGAGAACGATGAGGACGACGCCGACAAAGACGCCGCGAGCGACGCCGAGGCCGGAGACGACGCGCAGGCCGACGACGGCGACAAGCCCGACCCGACCGAGGGGCTCGACACCGAGCACCCGCTCTTCGGCGAGTGGGAAGGCTCGGCCAAGGGCTTCGCGGCGCTCGGCATGCCCAGTGACGAGATGAGCTTCTCCATGGTCATCGTCGTCGATGAGGATGGCACCATCTCGGGCACGTCAGAATCTTCCGGCGAAGAGAGCGACCTGGGCGATGTTGTCCGGTGGGACGCGGGCAAGAGCGAGTTCTACCGCGAGCGTGCGCAGAACGGCATCGTGGTCGTCAGCCGGGGCACGGTCAGCGGCGACACGATGACCGGCACGTGGGAGATTGAGGCCTTGGGCGTCTCGGGAACGTGGGAAGCCACGCGCACGAGCCGCGAGATCGACGAAGAGACGCTCGCCGAGATCGTCGATTCCGAGGGTGGCGACTCGGACGAACCCGTCGAGATCACCATCGAGGGCTTCGAAGGACGCGGCATGGAGATCCCTGTTGCGGTCGGTCGATTCTCGAGCCTCGCGGTCAATGACAAGAACCAGCTGCTGTACGTCCGCGCCGGCTCGCCCGGCACGCCCCCGGCGATCAAGCTGGTGGACATCTCCGACGATGAGCCGGAGGAGAAGACCGTGCTCGGCGGCGCGGGCGGGTTTGACATCTCGGCCGACGGCAAGAAGCTCATCGCGGGCGGGGCCGGCGGCTGGGCGATCGTCGATGCCAAGCCGGGCCAGAACTTCTCAAGCACGCTGCCGAGCTCAGGCATGCGAAAGATCGTCAACCCCCGCGAAGAGTGGGAGCAGATCTTCACCGACGCCTGGCGCCGCCACCGCGACTTCTTCTACGTCGAGAACCTGCACGGCGTGGACTGGGACGCGGTCTACGAGCGCTACAGCGCCATGCTCGACGATGCCGCGACACGCGAGGACGTGAGCTTCATCATCGGCGAGATGATCTCCGAGCTCAACGTGGGCCACGCCTACTACTGGGGCGGCGATGTCGAGGGCGAACCAAGCGAGAACGTGGGCCTGCTCGGCGCCGACTTCGAACTCGCCTCCGAGACCGACGAGGACGGCAACCAAGTGACGGCCTACCGCTTCGCTCGCATCTACGAGGGCGGGCCCTGGGATTCGGACGCACGCGGGCCGCTGAGCCAGCCGGGCGTTGATGTGGAAGCCGGCACGTACCTGCTGAAGGTCAACGGCATCCCGCTCGATACGACCAAGGA
>CAYQAD010000284.1:0-3473 GCA_964415125.1 uncultured Phycisphaeraceae bacterium
CGCGGGGCGGCCAAGTCCATGCGCAAGGGCGGCGGGTCGGTCGTGCTCATGGGCACGGCCGCGGCCGTCGCGGGCGTTGCCAACCACGAGGCGATCGCCGCGGCCAAGGGCGCCGTCGCCGGCCTCGCACGCTCGGCCGCCGCGACCTACGCCCCGAGCAACATCCGCTTCAACGTCGTCGCGCCGGGCCTGGTCGACACGCCGCTCGCCACCGACATCACCTCCAACGAGATGGCAACCAAAGCCTCGGCCGCGATGCACGCCCTCGGCCGCATCGGCCAGCCCGAGGACATCGCCCCCATGATTGACCTGCTCCTCTCGCCCGGCGCCGCGTGGATCACCGGGCAGGTCATCGGCGCCGACGGCGGGCTCGGGCGAATCCAACCCCGCATGAAGGTCTAACGCCCGATGAGCACCACCACACACCCAGCCCCGACGCAGCCCGGCTGGATGGCCGCCGTCCTCCGCATCGCCGGCGTCTACAACCTCATCTGGGGCGCGCTCGTCGTGCTCATGCCCGTCACCACCATGGCGTGGCTCGGGCTCACCATCGAGCAGACCGACCCCATCCGGCCCATCTGGCAGTGCGTCGGCATGATCGTGGGCGTCTACGGCATCGGGTACTGGGTCGCCGCCCCCGACGTCGCTCGCCACTGGCCGATCATCCTCGTCGGCTTCCTCGGCAAGATCTTCGGACCCATCGGGTTCGTGCAGGCCGTGCTGATCGAGGGCGTGCTGCCCGCCTCCTTCGGCTGGACGCTGCTGACCAACGACCTGGTCTGGTGGGTGCCCTTCGCGCTCATGCTCAAGTTCGCGTGGGACCGCTCGGCCGCGGCGCGCTCGCGCGTGAGCGACGCCGACGAGGCGATGCCGACCGTCGAATCCGTCCGCGATCAGCACGGCCGAACGCTCGGCGAGCTCTCGCGTGAGGCGCCGCACGTCGTCGTCTTCCTTCGCCACGCCGGCTGCACCTTCTGCCGCGAGGCGCTGGCCGACCTCGCAAAGGACCGCCAGCGCATCGAGCAGTCGGGCGCACGCCTCGCGCTGGTCCACATGGGCGCGAAGGCCGACGACGCGGCGACGTTCTTCACCAAGTACGGCCTGGGTGACGTCGCACACTTCGGCGACCCCGAGCGCACCCTCTACCGTGCCTTCGACCTCCAGCGCGGCGACCTCGGCCAGCTCTTCGGGCTGCGCGTGTGGGTCCGAGGCTTCATCGCCGGCATCCTCCGCGGCCACCTCGTCGGCACGCTCAAGGGCGACGGCTTCCAGATGCCGGGCGCCTTCCTCGTCCGCGACGGACGCATCACGCGCGCCTATCGCCACCAGGACGCCGCCGATCGGCCCGACTACGCCGCCCTCGCCACAGCCTGAGCCGCACGACCGGGCCTAGTCCGCGGGCAGCGCCGCCCGCGTCATACGCTCCGAGGGCGCGTTCTTCGCCTCGTCGAGCAGCGCGTCGTCGACGGGCACGGGGCTCCAGTCGACCCGGGCCGCGCCGAGCAGCGTGCCGCTGGCGAACGCGAGGTCGACCTGCGCGATCTGATAGTCCGCCAGCGCCCGCACCTCGCTGGACTGGGCCGTGCCGAGCAGCGCGGACGCGTCGAGCACGTCGGTGCTCGTGGATCGGCCCACGCTGAACTGCCGCTGCTCGGCCTCGAGCAGGCGCGTGTTGAGGATCACCGACTGCCGCGCCGCCAGCACGCGCTGCCACGCGCTATCGAGCGTATCGATCGCGTCGAGCACCTCCTGGCTGATCGCCTGCGCCCGCGCCTCGCGCGTCCGAAGCCGCTGCAGCCGGTCGAGGATGCTCGCGCGCACGCGGCTCTTCGCCTCCTGGTTTCCGATGGGCACCTCGGCGTTGAGCCCCAGCGACCAGCCCTCGAACTCGTTCTCGACCATCACCTCCGTCGCCCGGCCCAGGCTGCTGCCCAGGCCGTTGATGCGGTAGGTGTAGTCGAGCGTGACCAGCGGCAGCGCCTGGTTCTCGTTGAACTCGACAGTCGCCGCGTCGCGCGCGAGCTGCAGCTCGAGCTCGAGCATCTCCATGCGCGTCGCGAGCGCTTGTTCTATGAGCTCGTCGGTGTCGAAGATGTACCGCACGGGGTCGGGGGCGCTCTCGGTCTCGATGAGCGTGTTGGTCTTGATGCCCAGGCCCTCGGCGTTCATGATCCGCTTGAGCTCGCGCTGCTGACGCAGCACCTCGTTCTCCGCAACGATGATGCCCTCGAGCGAGTCGGCCACGCCCGACTGCGAGCGGATCCGCTCGACCTCCGCCGCCCGCCCCTGCTCGACGAGCCGCTCGGCCCGCTCGAGCTGCGCCACCGCGAGCTCATATTGCTGCTGACGCACGTCCAGCTCGCCCCGCGCCGCGTACAGCCGCCAGTACGAGCGGTCCGCCGCCGCGAGCTGACGGATCGCCTCGAGTTTCGTCTGCGCCTCGCTGATCTGCCGGTCGTACGACGCCACGCGGATGCCGAACGTGCTCGCGCGTCGGCCCGCATTGCGCAGCAAAGGCTGCGAGATCGAGAACTCCAGGTCCGACGAGTACGCCGGGTTCAGCGTCGTGAAGGGGTTGTTGTTCTTGTTGCGATTGAGCGGCAGGCGCACGCTCGCCGTGCCGCCGCTCCGAAGCGGGATGCGGACGCCCGGCACCACGTTGATGTTCTCCGCCTGCGCGTTGGTCAGCTCGCTCGCGACGGCGTTGTCGATCTCGTCGTACCGCCCGGTCAGCGTGAAGACGCCCTCGAAGGCCGCTTCTTCCTGGCTTAGCCGCGCCTCGGCCGCGGCGGGCGCGACCAGCTGGGCGTTGAGATCAAGGTTGTTCGCCAGCGTCTCGACGCGCACACGCTCGAGCGGCAGCACGACCCGCTCCATGCCATCAAACCGCGTGAACGCGACCGGCTCCTTGCCCGCCGCCTCGGCGAGCGTCTCGCCCTCGTAGCGGGCGTAGTCCACCGCCTCGATCGACCGCAGCCGCTCGACGGGCAGCACCCGCCCATAGTCCTCGTCGATGTGCGCAAACGGGCTGCCGCCGCACCCCGGCATGCCGGCGCACGCGACCAACCCGCACGCCATCACCAGCCGTGTCGCCACACCACCATCGAGACCCGCACGCTTCGCCACAGACACCTCCCGCGCGATCGCTCGCGCCGTCACACACGCCGATGCACCACTCACTCGTGCCGGAGCGCCACGATCGGATCGAGCCGCGACGCCTTGATCGCCGGGAACATCCCGAACACCACGCCGACCACCGCGCTGAACCCCATCGAGAGCACCATCGCCCACGCGGGCACGCCCACCGCCGAGAGATACTCGCCCAGCGCCGCCCGCAGCCCGAGCACGATCGCCTGCCCGAGCGCAAGGCCCACCAGCCCCCCCACCACGCACAGCACAACCGCCTCGACGAGGAACTGCAGCAGCACGACCGACGGGCGCGCGCCCACCGCCTTGCGCAGCCCGATCTCGCG
>CAYQAD010000285.1:0-3473 GCA_964415125.1 uncultured Phycisphaeraceae bacterium
GTCGCTCGCGGATGACCCGGTGATTCGCGAGGCGCTCGAAGAATGGCGGGATCGGCTGAGCGTGGACGATCTTGACATGTCGCGGTGGCTCGATGGGCCGGGGTCGTAGGTTGGTTGGGGAACACGGCTTGCCCTTGGGGTCAAGCCGTGGCACGGGAGGTGCGCGATGGATGGCAAGGCGATTTGGTGTGCGGTGGGTTTGGTGTGCCTTGTCGCGCTGCCGGCGTGCTCGGATGCGGGGGCGACGCCGACGAGTCTCTCGCGGGATAGCTACGACCTGATCGGGGCGACGTTTTCGCTTGGTCGGTTGCGGGGGGATGTGTCGTCGGAGGTGCGCGTGGTGGCGGCGGCGGCGGAGGTGGAGCTGCTGCGGCGTGGGTACTCGATCGATCGCGCGGACGTGACGGATGAGAAGGCGCGGATCGAGGCGCGTCGGCCGGGTGGGCGGAGCTTTGAGCGCGTTGTTGTGTCGGCGAAGCGGGCGGATGTAGACCGGACGCGGGTGGAGGTTTCGCGCGAGCCAGGGAGTGATCGGGCGGAGGAGGCTTCGATTTGGCGGGGGATTCAGGGGCGGACGATGCCGTATGTTGAAGCAGATGAGGAATAGGGCGGCGCGTTTCGGTTGGTGACGAGGAGCACGGCTTGCCTTCGGTCAAGCCGTGGCACGGGTATGTGTAGTGTGTGCGAACAAGAAGAGCCCTCGACTTGCGTCGAGGGCTCGCGTGGTTTCCGTGTTGGGCGTGCGGCTCGTTAGTCGCCCTTGGCGCGGGACATGTAGGAGCCGTCTTCGGTGGAGACCTTGATGGTCTCGCCGTTCTCGATGAAGGGGGGGACGCGGGTTTTGAGGCCCGTGTCGCAGGTTGCTTCTTTGAGCTGGTTGGTGGCGGTCGCGCCCTTGATGTTGGGCGGGGTGTCGGTGACGGTGACCTCGACGGAGGCGGGGAGTTCGAGGACGACGGCTCGGCCCTCGTGGAAGAGGACGGTGGCTTCGGTGTTGGGCGGGAGGAAGCGGAGGTTGTCGCCGAGGATGTCGCTGCTCAGTTCGACCTGCTCGTAGTCCTCGAGGTCCATGAAGGTGCCGCCGCCCTGGCCGTCGTCGTAGAGGAACTCCATCTGGCGTCGGTCGAGTGTGGCGCCGTCGACGGTGTCGGAGGAGCCGAAGCGTTTTTCGACGGTGCCGGAGCCGTCGATGGCGCGCATCTTGGCCTGGACGTAGGCGGGGCCCTTGCCGGGCTTGGTGTGCTCGGTTTTGACGACGACGTAGAGCTTGCCGGAGATGGTGACGGCGTTGCCTGGGCGGAGATCGTTGACCTTCACGGGGGTGCTCCTGGCTGAGTGGCGTGGGCGGCGGGCCCGCGGCGATGAAGAACGTGTTCAGGGGTTGCCCGCGACGGGGCGTCGGGGCGAGGATGGTAGGGCCGCGATGGGGCGGGTCGGAAGGATGTGCGTAATGGCGGTGGATGGCGTGGAGATTTCGCGGCGCGGGTTTTTCGGGTCGGTCGGGCTCGCGATGGCGGCGGGTGTGGCCGTGCCCGGTTGGGCGTGGGCGTCGGCGGCGAGCGATGACGACGGTGGGGGGGCGGGCGAGGAGGCGAGGACCTACTTCGAGTGGAGCGAGGTTCGGCCCGGCATTTGGGTTGCGATTGGTGGGGGCGGGAACGTGCTGGCGTGTGCGCCCGAGGGGGGCGGTCGGCGGCGCGGGCTGGTGGTGGACACGAAGAACGGCGGGCTCGGGCGGATCCTCAAGGGCGAGGCGGAGGCGCTGCTCGGCGAGCCGATCTGGGCGGGGATCAACACGCACCACCATCCGGACCACGTCGGCGGGAACTCGGTGTTCACGGCGGCGCGTGTGTTTGCGCACCCGCGGGCGCAGGCGCGGGTGCGGACGATGAACCGGATCCTGCGCGATCAGGTCTTTCGCACGACCGACGCGGTCATGGGCGATGCGTCTTGGAGCGATGAGATCAGGGCGTGGGCGCGGGCGGAGCGCAAGAGCATGGACCTGCTCGACGCGGAGGACTTCGTGCCGACGCACGCGATGGGGGCGGTGGGCGCTGTCGAGCGGCTGCCGATTGTGCCGGACTTGCCTGTTGAGGTGCGTCACTTCGGCGCGGGGCACACGGACAGCGATGTGGTGCTGCGGTTTGAGGATGACAACGTGCTGCACGTGGGCGATCTGGTGTTCAACGGGTTGCACCCGTTCTTTGACGCAGATGGCGGGGCGACGGCGCGGGGGTGGGTGGAGTCGCTGCGCGAGTGCGAGAAGTTGTGCGATGCGGAGACGGTGGTGGTGCCGGGGCACGGGCCGGTGGGGGATGTGGAGATCATCCGCGGGCAGATCGGGTATCTGGAGTCGCTGATTGAGGCGGTGCGCGGGGAGATCGAGGCCGGCGTGCCGATGGAGGCGGCGGCGGAGAAGAGCTGGGCGTTTATGGATGGGCTCGGGTTTGAGCGGATCCGGCCGAGGGCGATCGCGGGGGTGTATGCGGAGCTTGAGCGTGAGGGTGGCGCGGACTGAGTGCATGCAAGAGAACACTGGCCTGCTGAGCAGGTCAGTGGCATGAGAACCGCCACAGATCTTCGGCAGTGTGTCAGTTCGATCCGGCTGCCGACACGGTGAGCTCGGCGGTGGACTCGGCCTTGACGCCCTTGTCCTGCTCGGCGTGGAGCTTCTGGGCGCGGTGGGTGGACCAGTCGGTGACGGCGAGGTCGGGGCTCTTGTCGCTGTCGTGGATGGTGAGGATGTCGTAGGTGTTGTTGCGCTGTGCGGGGAGGAAGCCGGCGTCGCGGATGAGGCGGCAGAGGACGGCCTCGTCGAGGCAGTAGGTGGTGCCGGCGCTGGAGACGACGTTCTCTTCCATCATGACCGAGCCCATGTCGTTGGCGCCGAACATGAGGGCGACCTGGCCGATGTGCGGGCCCATGGTGACCCAGCTGGCGCCGATGGAGTAGACGTTGTCGAGGACCAGTCGGGATAGGGCCTGGGTGCGGAGGTAGTCGGTGGCGCTGGACATGCGGACGCGTCGGCCGAACTCGGGGTGGGCCTTGGGGTTGCCGGTGCCGGCGAGGTTGGCGACGACGTCGCCCGGGAAGTCGCCGGTGTCGGTGTCGCGTGAGCCCCAGTCCTTGACGCGGCCGAGGGGGGTGTTCTCGCGCTGGAAGGGCCAGGAGATGAATGCCTTGTAGTGGCCCCAGGCCTGGTTCATGCCTCGGCCTGCGCCGAGGGGGTTGGTGCTGTCGATGCCGGGGTGCGTCCCGCCCTGCAAGGCGTGGTCTTGCCAGTCGCGGACGGTGGTCATGTGGTGGACGCGGTCGGCGTGGCCCTCGATGTGGCCGAACATCATGGTGGCGCTGGTGTGCATGCCGAGAGAGTGCGCGGCGTACATGGTGGTGAGCCATGCGTCGGCGGTTGCTTTGCCCAGGCCGATCTTCTTGCGGACGGGCTCGGCGAAGATCTCGCCGCCGCCGCCGGG
>CAYQAD010000286.1:0-3468 GCA_964415125.1 uncultured Phycisphaeraceae bacterium
AAGTCCGATATTCGGTGGTGATTTGAGCCAGTGTGCGGCACCTTCTGTGGTTGCCCCGCGGGCGCTGTGCTGCGCCGTGTGATGCGGTGGCCGAGGGAGGTTGCCATGCGTGGTGTGCGTTGTGCGGCGGTGGTCGGCGGGGTCGCGGTGGTGATGCCGGTGGCGTGGGCGGGGCCCATACTCGCGCCGGACGCTGGCGGGTATGGGCGGGGTGTCTCGCGGTACGTGTTCGGCTCGGTGGTGCAGGAGCTCGAGGAGCTGAGCTTCTCGTATCCGACGATCGGGATCGACTATCAGCGGGCGGAGCAGACGTCGGACTTCGGCTTCGCGGGCGGGGCGGGGTTTGGCGAGAGCGACCCGCTGGCGGGCAAGCTGACCTTCAGCACGGGAACGCGGTCGGAGGCCGACTCGAGCTTCCAGCACATCGGCGATGGGACGGGGCGGGCGTTCTACAACGACACCTTTGATGTGCGCTCGGACACGCTCGCGGACGGGACGGTGATCGAGCTGGTGTTCCGCTTCGCGGCGAGCACGCTGGACTCGACCAATCACACGGCGCAGACCGGCAGCGCGGGCTCGAACAACGCGAACAACAGCGGCTCGGCGTTCGTGCGCGTGCGCACCGACGGGCCGAGCGAGAACCTGTTCGAGGAGAACGGCACGTACACGCGGAACCGCGCGGGGGACGCGGGGGCGACGGGTGTGTTTGCCGATGAGTTTGTCAATGAGGACGGCGATCCGAACACGCACACCGGGCAGCGGGAGGTGGTGCTGGAGGCGGTGGTCGGCTCGACGATCACGCTGGAGGTGTTGCTTGAGGGGAGCACCGAGTCGCGGGCGATGTTCAACCACAAGGGGAACACGGGGTTCTGCGCGTCGTTGCTGTTTGGGTTTTCGGTGGAGGGCGGGTATCTGGAGTCTCGGCTGGTGCCCGGGATGCCGGTGCCGGGGCTTGCGGGCGTGACGCCGGACGGCGTGCGGGCGATCGTGCCGCCGGGGCCTGAGTTTGTGATTCCGGGGCCGGGCGTTGCGGTGGTGATGCTTGTTGGAGTCGCCGGCATGCGCCGGCGAAGGTAGTGTGTGCGGGCTCTTGGAGGTAACGGGGTATGGCTCGTGCGGTGCTTGCGGTTGTCGTTGGCTTCGTCGTGTGGACCGCGCTGTGGTTGGGCGGGGCGGTGGTTGTGGCGATGGTGTTCGGGCTTGATCTCAAGGCGGGCGGGTTGCGGGAGACCGGGCCGTTGGCGGCGTTCGTCGCGCTGAGCGCCGTGTGCTCGCTCGCGGCGGGCGTGATGTGCTCGGCGGTAAACGGGCGGCGCTGTGGGCGGGCGGTGCCGGTGCTGGCGGGTGTGCTGTTGCTGGTGGGCATCGGCGTGCAGGTGCCGGCGTGGGCTGATTTCCCGGTGTGGTACCACGTGGTGTTTTTGGTGCTGTTGGTGCCGATGACGCTCGTGGGTGGGAAGCTGGTTGGGTGTGGGGGTGCGCGAGCGGTTTGACGCCGCATTGGCAAGCCCTTGACGGAGCCCACTTCGAGAGATCGTGTTGTGCGCTAGCGTTGGTAGGGCTTGCCCGGCTCGCGTTTGGCGATGCCGTCGCCCTTGACCGCCCCGAGCTTGAAGATGTCCTCAACGGGCTCAAAATAGAGGATCTTGTGGGCGGCTGCGAGGTGCCACGCGGCGTGCGTCGTGAGCCCAAGCGCCGCGCTCACGAGATCGGCATCCGATGACTCTGGATCGCGACGCACTGCTTCGAAGCGTGCGTAGTCGTTGAGCCAATCCGTGAGATGGAACGCTGCCTCATCGGCCGCGTCGGGCTCGAGTTCGAAGTCCTTGATGAGGGCGTCTCGGAGGCGAGCGTGGAACCTGGGGTCATCGGTCATATCAGTCGTCGCTGCTGCTGCCCGGAATCAACCCCTGCAAGCCTTCCTTGGCCTTCTCTTCGAGGTCTTTGGTTGCATCTTCGATGGCGTCCTTTGCCTGGTCGGTCGCGCCGTCGAGTGCTTCCTGGGCCTTGTTTTGCAGGTCTTCGCCGAGCTTCTCGATCTCGCCGGTGGCGAGGGCCTGGACGTTGGGGCCGAGCTGGTCGAGGGAGGCGAGCTGGGATTTGAGGTCGCTCAGCAGGTCGGCGGGGAAGAGGTCGGGGGCGGTCTCGGCGATGACGGACATGAGGGCCTTGACGATGATGCCGGTGGCCTCGGAGATGGTCACACCCGCGGTGCCATCCTCGGCGGCGGTGCCGATGTCCGTGAGCTTGACCTCGTCGAGGGTGATGCTGGTCTTGGCGACGTTCGCGGCGACGCCGCCGGTGGCGTCATTCAGCGCTGCTGTGGCGGCGTTGTTCGTGAGGGGCAGCAGGTCGATGTTGACCTTGATGTTGGTGAGGACGACTTCGTTGATGATGACCTTCTTCTGGTCGCCGGCGGGGGCGGGGTCGCTGGGGGCGTCGGTCGATTCGGATTGGAGTCGTTTGAGGTTGTCGAGGATGACGCTGTAGTTCGTGCCGGGCTCGGCGCGCTGGAGGTTGATGTCGAGGTCGGTGAGTGCGAATCGGGGGAGGGTGATGACCGGCTCGTTCGCGGTGGCGGGGTCGATGGCGACGCCGCCCTCGCCGAGGGCGAGGAAGTGCGGGGAGGAGAAGCCGTCGGGGTTGGCGACGGTGAGGCCGGAGAGCCCCAGCTCGCCGGAGAGGATGCCGACGTCGGCGTCGTCGAGTGTGACGGGAACCTGGAGGGCGTAGGTGCCGCCCTTCTCGACGGCGGTCTTGGCGATGTTGTCGATGTACATGACGGCGACGATGCCGAGCACGACGAGGAGGACGAGGAGGCCGACGGCGATGCCGAGGAGCGCTTTGAGGAGTTTCATGGGAGGTGCCTCCGGCCCGCGGGGTGGTGTGCGGGGCGTGGTGGTGGTGATAGGGATGATAGAGGTGGTAGGTTGGGTGGGCTGGGATTGGCTTGCGACACGCGATGAAGGGGCTTGGCATGCGAACTGGCGGAAGGATCAGGGTGCGGCGTCGTGTGGTGACGGTGCGTTTGGCGGCGGGTGCGCTGGCGTTTGCGTGCGCGACGGCCGGCGTGGGTGTGGGGTGCGCGGGGGATGTTGCGGACCGGGCGGACGGGGGGGAGGAGGCTCGGCTTGCGCCGGCGGGGCCGGTGATTGCGCTTGGGGATGTGCCGACGGTGGTGCGGAGCGGCTCGGTGTTTGGCGGCGGGGGCGGGCGCGTTGTGGAGGTCGGCGTGGCGAACCCCGGCGGGTCGGCGATGTACATCGACCGGGTGGAGTACCGCGTGCTGGATGGGCAGGCGGTGCTGGACCGTGGGACGACGCGGGTCGGTCGCGGGCTTTCGGGGTTCGACGCGATGACGGTGGACGTGCCGTTGCGGCTGGACTTCGTGGACGAGCGGTCGAACGCGGCGGTGCCGGGGAGTGTGGTGCTCGAACTGGGCGTGTGGTACGGCAAGAGCGGGCTGAG
>CAYQAD010000287.1:0-1605 GCA_964415125.1 uncultured Phycisphaeraceae bacterium
AGCGTTCGCTGCAGGTCCTCGACCTCGCGCTGGAGACGCTGCGCCCGCTGGCGATCGAGCTCCGTGCGCTGCAAGCGCAGCTCGAGCCGCTCGCTCGCGTCCAGCGGCGGGCCCGAAACAGGCTCGACCTCCGCCTCGCCCGCCGCGGCCTTCTCGGCCTCGAGGGCCATCGCCGCGGCCTCGGCCGGCGTGGGCTCGAGCACCGCGCGCACTTCCGTCAGCCGCTGCGCATCAAGCCGGCCCGTGCCCACCAGGTACGCCACGAAGAGCAGCAGCGCCAGCACGTTCGCCACCGCCACGCCGCAGATGATCCGCCAGAGCGCCGTCACCATGCCGAGCCTCCCGCCTTGCCCGCGCGCATCACGTTCAGGTCATCAAGCGCCGAGGCCTCGCGCCGATCCTGCTCACGCTTCCACGCCTCGAACCGCTGCTCGCGGAGCAGCTCGATCGCCCGCCGCCGCGTGGTCGCCTCGAGCAGCACAAGCCGGGCCTCATCGATCCTCTTGTGCAAGCCCGCGAGCTTGTAGACCTCTTGCTGGGCTCGGCCGACGAGCGTCAGGCCCGCGTTCGCCTGCATCCGAACCGCGTCGAGCGCCACGCTCTTGCCGTCGGCGGCACTAGAAAGGTGCGCGCTGAGTTCGCGTCGCTCGCGCTCGATGCCGTGCTGACAGCCGCGGATGCGATCCTCGATCGCGACGCGCTCGCCCTCGAGGGCCGCGACCGCAACCTGCGCGTCGCGCTCCACGCGCCGCCGCTGCTCGAGCACCGCCTCGAGCTCGAAGACAAACGCCGCCATCGCTTAGCCCCCCCGCTGCCGCTGGCGGAGACGCTGGGCGAGCATCTCCTCGGCCTGCTGGGCGATCCGCGCGAGGCGGTCCGCGGCCTGCTCGAAGGGCTCACGCTCCCCCGAGCCCTGCTGGAGCACCCGCGTAATCGCGGGCTCGAGCTCGATCGCCACATCCGTCTCCGGATCGCTGCCCTCGGCGTACGCGCCGATGCGAACCAGCTCCTCCACCTCGCGGTACCGCGCGATCAGGCGCGACACCGCGCGACGCGCGACCTCGTGCGTGCCGCTGCTCACCGCGCCCGCCACGCGACTGACCGAATCGAGCACATCGATCGCCGGGTAGTGCCCGCGGTGCGCCAGCGATCGGCTGAGCACGACGTGCCCGTCGAGGATACCGCGGGCCGCGTCGCTGATCGGCTCGGTCATGTCGTCGCCCTCGACGAGGATCGTGTACAGCCCCGTCACGCTGCCGCCCTGGTCGCTCGCGCCCGCGCGCTCGAGCAGCTGCGCCAGCTCCGCGAAGACGCTCGGCGTGTACCCCTTCGTGGCCGGCGGCTCGCCCACGCTCAGCCCGACCTGCCGCTGCGCGTGCGCGAACCGCGTGACCGAGTCCATCATCAGCATGACATCCGCGCCGCCCTCGCGGAAGCCCTCGGACACCGCGCACGCCAGCTTGGCGGCCCGGAGCCGAAGCAGCGGCGACTCGTCGCTCGTTGCGACGATCACCACGCTCCGCGCGAGTCCCTCGTCGCCCAGCGAGTGCTCGATGAACTCGCGCACCTCGCGCCCCCGCTCGCCGATCAGCGCGATGACGTTCA
>CAYQAD010000287.1:1615-3456 GCA_964415125.1 uncultured Phycisphaeraceae bacterium
ATGGAGCCCAAGAGCGTGCTCTTGCCCACGCCCGGCCCGGCAAAGATGCCGAGCCGCTGGCCCGAGCCCATGGGCGTCATCAGGTCGATCGCGCGGACGCCCGTTCGGATCGGCGCGGTGATGCGCCCTCGCTGCATGGCGCTGACGGGATCGGGCACCAGGGGCCTCGGCTCGAGCCCCGTCGGCATCGGGCCGCCGTCGATCGGCCGGCCGAGACCATCAAGCACCCGACCGAGCAGCTCGACGCCCGTCGCCGCGAGCGGCGAGGCCTGCTCGCACACGACGCGGTCACCCGGACGGATGCCCTCGGTGCTGCCCAGCAACATCACGGCCGTGTCGCTTCGCGCAAAGCCGACCACCTCGCCCAAGCGTCGCCCGCCGCCCGAGCGGACCGAAACCAGCGCACCCACCGGCGCAGGCAGCTCATCGACGAGCACCGTCAGCCCGCGGAGCGTGCGCACGACACCCGTGACCCGCGTCGTCTGCGTCCGCCGAACAAGCTCGAGCTCGGAGGCCAAGAGTGTCACGCGGCGCCCTCGCGATCGTTGTCGGCTGGCGAAGTGTCCTCGCCGACCATCGCGCGGATGAGCCGCTCAAGCTGGGTGTCGATCGACGCATCGACGCTGCCGCCGCCCGCGAGGCGTGCGATGCACGTCCCGCGTGGCGCGGTCGCGTCGCCCTCGATCGAGACGTCCCCGGGCGTGCCGAAGCGCCGGACCACCGCGGGCAACGCCTCGCGGGCGAGCACGAGATCGTCGGGGTGCACGAACACCTTCACCGCCGTCGCCGACGCGATCGGCTCGAGCGCGGCCTCGAGCATCGGCTCGACGCCATCCTCGCTCAGCTCCACGACCCGCCGGGTGACGCGCTCGGCAACCAGCGCCGCGAGGCGCACGATCTCTCGGCGCGCCTCAACCAGCATGGCACGCCGGTCGTGCTCGAGGCGCTCGAGCGCCGCGGTCCAGGTCGCGTCGAGCGCGTCCAGGGCCTCGGCTCGCTCGGCGCGGGCGGCGGCGGCGCCTTCCTCGCGACCACGCGCAACACCCTCCGCATGTCCCTTCGCGAAGCCCTCGGCATGCCCGGCCTCCGCCGCGCCGGCCATAATCCGCTCACGCTCGGCATGGGCATCGGCGCGGGCCCGCTCGGCCTGCGCCTCGGCCTCGCGCTTCAGGCTCTCGCCCGCCTTGGCGAGATCGCCCAGGTGCAGCAGCACCGCATCGCCCGCGAGCGATCCCGCCTGCTCGCCGCGGATCATCGCCATCGCGAAGCCCCCGCGCACGATCGAACCTCGATGTCAACCGTGTTGGTCCACACGATCACACCACCAGCTCCGTCTCGCCGCCCCGGCCCTGGATCATGACGTCGCCGCTCTCTTCCAGGCGACGCACGATGTCCACGATCCGCTGCTGTGCCGACTCGACATCGCTCACGCGCACCGGGCCCATGTACTCCATGTCCTCCTTGATCGCCTCGCCCGCGCGCTGCGACATGTTCGTGAGGATCTTCTCCTGAAGCTCGGGGCTCGCGGTCTTGAGCGCAAGTGCCAGCTCGTCGTTGTCGACCTCCTTGAGCACGGCCTGGATACCCTTGTCGTTCACGAGCATGATGTCCTCGAAGACGAACATCAGCCTGCGAATCTCCTCGACCAGGTCCGGGTCCTCGGCCTCGAGACCCTCCATGATCGCCTTCTCGGTCGCGCGATCCGCGAGGTTCAGGACTTCGGCGACCGTCGGCACACCGCCCGCCTTTTCCATGCTCTGCATGAGCATGTTCGACAGCCGACTCTCCAGACCCTTCTCCACCTCGCGGATGACCTCGGGGTTGGTCTGCTCCATGTTCGC
>CAYQAD010000288.1:0-3424 GCA_964415125.1 uncultured Phycisphaeraceae bacterium
CAGATTGCGGGGTAGAGCAGCCTGGTAGCTCGTCGGGCTCATAACCCGGAGGTCGCAGGTTCAAATCCTGCCCCCGCTACTTTCAGCGTCAAAGGACCCACGCCGAAGCGTGGGTCCTTTTTCGTTTAGGCCAAGCTTCTTCCCGCCGCTCGTCTCGGCGACCGGCAACGGAGTACGGCAGGCGAGCCACGCCGCGGCTCGAACGCCTCGGCATGCACCGGCCGCCTTCACCGGTAGATGTCGGGCACGAGGAACTCCCAGTCGGGGTGGTCGTGCGGGCGGAGCTCGGCTTGGGTCTGGGGCACGTACGGATCGTCGGTGAGGTCGCGGCCGTTGTGCCAGCGGCAGTCCGGGCTGCCCGTCTCGAGGAAGCCGAGGACCTCGGCGTGGCCATCTTGGAACGCGTAGACACCCTTCCGGCTGTGCCAGTACGCAAAGGGGCCGGGCCAGTCTTGGTAATAGTTCGCGACGATCGGCGGACTCACGCGCAGGTCGGCGTTCACGCGGTTGGTCTCGGCGACGAGGATCGTGTGGTCGGGACGGCGAATCGCGGTGTCGGGCTGGGTGGCGAGGCGGTCGGTCTTCTCGCCGCGCCATAGCACGTGCCCGTTGATCGCGTAGCTCGAGCGCACATCACCGACGCAGAGCGTGCCGTTCTCCGTGTACCCGAGCTCGCCGCGTGGCCCGGGATCTGGATGCGAGGGGCAGGCCCATGCCGACTCGTCGACCGATGCGCCCGTGTCCATGAGCCGGTGCCGCCAGGTGACGTACTCGCCGCCCGAGATGAGCGTGCGGTTTTCGGGGAGGCGGTTGCCGTTGGATGCGGCGAAGGCGTTGATCGCGAGCGAGACCTGCCGGGCGTTCGAGAGGCACGTGGTTTGGCGGGCCGCGTCGCGAATCGCCTGGAAGGGTGGGATGGCGAGGGCGAGGAGCACCGCTGCGATCGCGACGACCACCGCCGCCTCGGTGAGCGTGAAGGCCCGAGACGTGCACGGATGAGTGGGCTGGCGCGCGCTCATGGTCTGTCTTTCACGCGGACCACACGCACCGCGTTGGCGTCGGAGTACTCGAACGATGTCGGCCAGGCCTGCGAGCCGCCCTCCGCGGGTGGGTAGTAGGCGACGGTGAAGCCGTCGGCGTCACGGCGGATGATCATGCGGAAGCGCGTGCCGATCAGCCGCGGGTTGCGACCGTTGGCGTGCACCGCGAGCACGCGCGAGTAGCCCTCGCGACGCTCCCAGTCGACGATGCGATACGTCGCGAGCGGCCACTTCTCGCTGCCAAAGCGGATCTCCCGCGCGGTGATTCGCATGGAGCTTCGCTCTGCCTCGGCCCAGGGGCCGAAGATGCCCATGGGCCCAGCGTCCTCGGGGATCCTGCCGTGCTCGGCCCACCCCTTGGGCGGGCGAACGCCGAACCATCGGGGTTCGTTTCTGCCGAGCTGGAGGTCTTCGGCGATCGGATCGAGCACGAGGCGTCCGAGCTCATCAAACTCGACCGCGATGGAGACGAGCTGGCCGCGCTGGAACCGGGAGTAGCGGTCCCCGGCGGGAAGCAGCTGCCGCACACGCAGCACGAGCACGTCCCGCCCACCGGCGCGATCGCTCGCGGGCTCGACCTCCACGAGCTCGAGCACGGCTCGCTTGATGGCGCCGTCGCTGGTGGTGCCATGCCCGATGCTCAGGCCGGTCTCGGAGATGAACACGCCACGCTCGTCGAACGAGTCGTCGAAGGTCGAGACGATCGAGAAGGGCCCGATGGTCGACGAGGGCCGATCGGGACCGGGCTCGGCCTGCGTTGCCGAGGCGCCGAGCACCGCGGCGATACCCACACCCGATCCGCCGGACCGGAGGCTGGCAAGCGTCACGATGCCGCCGGTCGCGACGACGATTGACGCGGCGGCGATCACGCTCACGGCCTTGGCGGCTGCCCCACTGCTGCTGTTTCGCACACCGACAAGCGCGACCTTTCCGATCCCCGCCTGAAAGGTGGCGCTGCCCTTCGCTGCCGGAACCGCCGAGAGCGCCGCGCTCAGTGCGGCGAGCCCGCCGAGGGCGACGCCGCCGGCGACGAGCTTGGCATGGAGGCTGTTGAGGGCGCGGCGGAGTCGGCGCGAGATCGTCCCCTCGCTCACGCCCCGCTCGCGTGCCAGCTCGGCTTGGGATCGGCCGGCGAGAAAACGCGCGACGATGAGGTCACGGTCGGCTTCGGCGAGCTCCGAGAGGGCTTGGTCGATGATCGGCTCGATCTCACGCCAGCCGAGCGCGTCATTGGGATGCGTCGAAGCCTCGGTGTGTTGAAAGGACGCCCGCTCGGCCCGGCCGCGTGCAGTGGTCCGGCGGGCCAGGTCGATGGCGGTTCCCACCGCGGCGGCGTGCAGCCAGGCCGCGACGTTCGTGCGCACACGCCCCGCCTGGCGGGCGAGCTTGAGAAACGTCTCTTGCGCCGCGTCCTCGGCATCCGCTTCCGCGACGAGCCGGCGGCGACACGTCGAGAGCACCATGGCGCTGTATCGGCGCGTCAACAGCTCGAATGCCTCGGGGTCTCCGGTGCTCGCGAAACGCTTCAACGCCTCGCGGTCGGAGATGCCCACGCCCCACTGGATGTTCTCGGTCCGTGCAATTGCCATAGGGAGGACCTCCTTATCCAATGGTCGTGCGCGGCGGGCTGGGCTTGCGCGTTGATCTCGATATTCGGGAAATCACGTGCGTCTTTGGCGCGAGTGTGCCTCAAGAGCCGCCTGCCACACGCTGGGCAGGGTACAGGGCGCACGCGCACGGGCACACGCAGGCGTCACGGTCTTCGTGTGCTGCTAGTGGAAGTCGCGAGATGTTGCCGCGATCGCGGGCATCTGGTCGTCGAGCGTTGCGATGTGGTTGACGTGCACGTGGACGACCTCGCCCTCACGCTCGACCGTGCCGCGAGCAGCGAGCAGCGTGCTGAGCCGGGCGACACGGCGATACCGTTCGAAGGTGTCGCGCCAGACGACAAGGTTGGCGATGCCCGTCTCGTCTTCGAGCGTGATGAACGTCACGCCCGAGGCTGTGCCGGGACGCTGCCGGCAGAGTACGAGCCCGGCGACGGCGACCGACGCCTTCGCGGGGCAGAGCCGCTCGCTGCGGAGGTCACCCGCGGGCCTGATGCCACGGGCACTGAGTCGCTCGCGCAGAAACGACATCGGATGGGCCTTGAGCGAGAGGCCGATCGCGCTGTAGTCGTGCAGCACGCGTGTGGCCGCGGGGACCCGTGGCAACTTCTCAAGGCCCGTGCGATCGGCCGACTGCACCGGCTTGCCGGGCTCGCATGCTTGACCGAAATTCCGCTCGAAGCCGGCCTCGAAGAGCGGCATCGACACGTCGCGCAGCGGCTTGATCTGCCACAGCGCCTCTTGGCGACCGAGCCCCATCGAGCCGAAGGCATCGGC
>CAYQAD010000289.1:0-3404 GCA_964415125.1 uncultured Phycisphaeraceae bacterium
AGGAAGCGACGTCACAGCCACCGCCGAACCCGAATCGCAAGCATTCCGGCCACTCGACGACGCATTCCGCGAGAAACTCGCGCGAAACGACGACGACGCCGGCGCACGCGCCGAGTCATTCCTCGGCGTCAAGCTCGCGGGCGTCGCCGGCGCCGCCGTCCTCATCCTCGCCATGATCTTCTTCGGCAAGCTCGCCTACGACCAAGGCTGGCTCGGCCGCATCTCGCCAACCTTCCGCTGCCTCGCCATCGCGTTCGCCGGCCTCGCTTCGCTCGTCGCCGCGGAGGTCGCACGCAAGCGTTTCGGCACCCGCGCCGCCGCCGCCCTCTACGCCGTAGGCCTCGCCTCCCTTTACATCGCGCCCTACGTCGCCCACGCCGTCTTCGAGCTCATCAACGCCACCACGCTCTTCGTCCTCCTCACCGCCGCCGTCGCCATCGCCGTCGGCATCGCCCTCCGCGCCCAGCACATCGCCATCGGCGTCCTCGCCCTCGTGGGCGGCTTCCTCACGCCCATCATCGCACAAGTCGAGAACCCAAACCCCGTCGCCGGCGCCATCTACTTCCTCGCCCTCGGCGCGACCGGCTGCGCGATGGCGCACTTCGTCCCCCGCACCTTCGCCCCGCTCCGCTACATCTCCTCGCTCGGCCTCGCCCTCATCGGCTCGATGCTCGCGATGCAAGCAGCCGAAACCCACCTCATCGCCGCACTCGCCATCCCCATTGGCTTCTGGCTCATCCTCCACACCGACCTGGTCCGCGCCGCCCGCCAAAGCCTGCTCGCCGAGCTCGACGCCCTAGCCGAATCCGACGCCCACCCCAACGCACAACCCGGCGCACGCGCAGCAGAAAAGCGAGCCTTCGAAGAGAGCATGATCGCCTTCAGCCAAGGCGCACTCCCATGCGGCCTTTCCGCCACCGCAACACTCTGGGCCGTCGCGCTCACCGCAGGACTCTTCGACCATGTCGGCCTGACCACGTGGCTCGCACCCGCCGCCGCCATCGTTGCCTGCGCCGGCATCGCGCTCATCCTCATCGGCCACCGATCAACACTCGACGAGGTGCCCTCCTCCCCCTCCGCCGCGCTCGGTGTCACACACGCCGCACTCGCCGTCGCCGCGATCATCGCGACCGTCGCCCTCGCGCTCGACGGCCCCATCCAGCTCGTCGCCTGGCTCGCCCTCGCCGCCGCCTCAACCGTCGCAGGCCACATCACCCGCGTCCGCTCCCTTCGCCTCACCGGCATCCTCTACCTCGCCATCGCAACCCTCCGCCTCATCCTCATCGACCCGCTCTTCCTCACCACGCACACACCCTTCACCACGCTCGCCGGCATCATCCTCTCCCCCTGGATGCTCCTCATGCTCGTCACCGCCGCCGGCTGGGCACTCGTCGCCGCGATGCGCCGTCGCGAACGCCCCAGCAAGCCCGACGAGATCGCCATCGTCGCCACCAGCATCGCCGCGCTCATGACCGCCGCCTCCTTCCTGCACGAGGACGTCGCCCTCACGAGCCTCGCCGTCGTCTGGTCACTCCTCGCCGTTGCCGTCGCCGCGCTCGCCAAGCGCGCTAGCAACCTCGCGCTTATCCCCATCGCCGGGATCGGCATCGCCGCGTCCCTCGTGACTGCGTTCATCGCCCAACCGCCGCTCGAGTGGAACGACTCGTCCGCCGCCATCGCCCTCCACCCCGCGCTCGGCCTCATTGGCATCGTGCTCATCGCGGGCACCGCCGTCGCCGTCCTCGCCGCCCGCGCACCCGACCAGACCAACCGCGACAACCTCATCGCCAAGGCTCTCGCCGCCGTGCTTCCCACGGTGCTCTTCACCATCACCAGCCTCGAGGCCCGCCGCGCAGGCCTCGTCCTCACCGACGACCCGACCAGCCAGCGCGCCTTCCTCTCAATCTGGTGGGGCGCCTTCGCACTCGCCACCCTCCTCGTCGGCGCCCGCCTCCGCCTCCGACCCGCCCGCCTCGCCGGGCTCGGGCTGCTCCTCCTCGCCGCCGGCAAAGCCGCCATCTACGACGTCATGACCGTCGAGGCCCACTGGCGCGTGGTTTCCCTCGCCATCCTCGGCGTCCTCCTCATCATCGTCGCCCTCGCCTACGCCAAGAGCGTCCGCCGGTGAGGCCCCAACGCCCAAGACCCGGAAGCCCAAGACCCCGACGCCCAAGCCCGCGACGACGAACCGCAAACACCGCCCGCCCCGCCCGCTTTCCGAACCCCGCCACCGCCTCTACACTCCGCCACAATGCTCGAAAACCTGCAACTGCCAGCCTTCACGGACCTCGTCGACGCGCAGCTCTTTGTCTCGCTGCACGTCCTCATCATCGTGGTCCACGTCGTGCTCATCTCCGTCGCCTACCTCGTCATGGCAGAGCGCAAAATCTCCGCCTACATCCAGGACCGCATCGGCCCCAACCGCACGGGCTTCGACTTCGGCCTCCCCTGGCTCGCCTTCCTCAAGGGCTGCCTCGGCCTCGGTCAGCCCCTCGCCGACGGCATCAAGTTCCTCGTCAAAGAGGACTACACACCGCTCAACGTCGACAAGGCCCTCTTCACCCTCGGGCCCATCCTCATCATCATCCCCGCGCTCATCGGCTTCGCCGTCATCCCCTGGGGCGGCGTCTGGGTCACACCCGAGATCCCCATCCCCTTCCTCGGCACGCTCGAGTCCCAGGAAGTCGTCGTCGCCGGCGCCAACGTCGACGTCGGCCTGATCTACCTCCTCGCCGTCGCCTCCCTCGGTGTCTACGGCGTCACCATCGGCGGCTGGGCCTCCAACAACAAGTACTCATTCCTCGGAGGCCTCCGCGCCACCGCCCAGATGATCTCCTACGAGATCCCCCTGGGACTCTCCATCCTCGCCGTGCTCCTCATCGTCGGCTCGCTCCTGCCCGTCAAGATCATCGACTGGCAGGCAGACAACGGCTGGATGATCTTCGCCCAGCCCATCGCCGGCGTCCTCTTCTTCCTCGCCATCCTCGCCGAAGCCAACCGCGCACCTTTCGACAACGCCGAGGCCGAGCAAGAACTCGTCGGCGGCTACCACACCGAATACTCCTCCATGCGCTTCGCGCTCTACTTCCTCGCCGAGTACGCCCACCTCGTCACATCCACCGCCTTCTTCGTCCTCCTCTTCCTCGGCGGCTGGCAACTCCTCCCGGGCTTCGATCCACTTCCCGAAACCGCCGAGGGCTGGGCCGGCCTGCTTGTCGTCATGGCCAAGTTCGGCATCTTCTTCGGCAAGGTCCTCCTCATCGCATGCTTCACCATGGTTATCCGCTGGTCGCTCCCGCGCATGCGCTACGACCAAGTCATGCAGATGGCATGGCAAGGCGTCATCCCCCTCTCGCTCAGCGTCGTCGTCATGACCAGCGTCTGGGTCTTCATGGGCTGGACCA
>CAYQAD010000290.1:0-3388 GCA_964415125.1 uncultured Phycisphaeraceae bacterium
GCTCACCAAGGCTTGTTGGCTCCGAGAAGGTCGCGTGGGCGATCGCATTGCGAACGTGTGAAGGCCACTTGCTGTAGACCTGTTCAAGTGCAGTCGCGAGTGGTTCAATTTGAAGCTGTCGAAGGTCCTTTGCGAGGCGTCGCGCGATAGCCCCTTTCGACAACAGGACGGTGCCATCCTTGCGCACCTGCACTTCATGCTGGTCGGTTCGCCAGGGGTGCGGCACAAACTCGCAGCCGTTGGCCGCGTCGGTCATCTGACGGAAGAACGCTAGTAATGGGACAGACTCATAGCACTGTTGTAGTGCAAAGACAGCTTCGTGCGGCTGCAACTTGTGCCCTAGATGCACGCACTTGTGGAGCAAGTGTGCGACAAGCCGAGTTGTCGAGTTACTGAAATCAGTGAACCTCGGATGTGTGCCGGTTTGCGAGAATGCGAGCGAAGTCGTCATCGGCTGTCGCGAGAATGCAATCAGCACGAGGCGGCGAACACTTCGGCGAAGCTGATTTACTTCTGGCGTGTCTGGTAGCGCTACGACGGCTTGGTCTTCTGGCATGACCTCACCGCCGTCCACTTCGTCCTTGGAGGGTGGCGGTGGTGGTGTACTCCTGGTCGTCTCGGATGTAGACGATGACGACTTCGTCGCCGGGTTCGTGGGTGGTGAGGATGGGCATCCAGGACTCGACGTCGGTGAGTTCTTGCTTGTTCCAGCGGATCATGCGGTCGCCGGCGCGGAGGCCTGCGTTGTGGGCGCTGGTGCCTTCGAAGGTGTCGCCGATGAGGACGCCGGGTTTGTCGTCGTCGTAGTCGGCGGGCATGATGCCGAAGCGGACTTTGACCTGTCCCATGCGGTTCATGCGGAGGCCTGCGGTGGGTTCGGCTCGGGTGAAGCGGAGGTCGTCGCGGTCGGTTGCGAGGTGGAGGAGGATGGGGCCGGCGAGGTCGATGATGGCGACGGCGCCCTCTTCGTTGATCTTCTCGACGGTGTCGCTTGGGGTGTGGTAGTGGGTGTGGAGGCCGGTGTGAAAGAAGAGGACGGGGATGTCTGCGGCGTAGAAGCTTGCGTGGTCGGAGGGGCCCGAGCCTGCCATGCCGGGGTCGATGGGGAAGCCCCATGAGTCCAGGAATGGTTGGAGCTCGGGGAGGAAGCCCTCGGCGGAGCCGAAGCCGCCGACGTCGAGCTCGTCGCGGAGTCGGCCGATCATGTCGAAGTTGAGCATGGCTTCGTGCTGGGCGATGGGGACGATTGGGTTGTCGACGTAGTAGCGTGAGCCGTTGAGGCCTGATTCCTCGGCGCCGAAGAGCATGACGAGGATGGAGCGGCGTGGTGTGCCTTCGAGGGTTTGGTATGCGGCGGCCATGCGTTCGGCGAGGAGGAGGACGCCGGCGGTGCCGGAGGCGTTGTCGTCGGCGCCGGGGTGGATGAGGTTGGAGTTTGGCTCGCGTGATCCGAACTTGCCGTAGCCGAGGTGGTCGTAGTGGCCGCCGATGACGATGTATTCGTCTTTGAGGTCGCCTGCGCCTGGGATGATGGCGCCGACGTTGTCGGTGAAGGTTGGGACTTCCTGGATGTCGGTGGTGATGGTGACTTGTGCTGCGGGGAGGTCGATGACGCCGCCGGTTTCGTTTGCAAGCGCGACGAAGTCGAGGAAGGACCGGCCCTTGGGATCGGCGGCGCGGAGGATGGTGTCTGCGGCGGCGGGTGTTGCCATGACGACGGGGACGTCGTCGAAGACGGCGCCGAAGCCGAGGGTGTCGAGTGATTCGAGGTTGCCGGCGCGTGGGTCGTCGGCGGTTTGCGGGCTGACGAGGATGACGCCTGCGGCGCCGCGTCGGACGGCGGCGCCGATTTTGGGTGCGAGTCCTGCGAGGTAGGACCAGCCTTGGGCGGCGTACTTGGATGAGCCGTCGTCGTTCATGGGCTCGTAGCGGAGGACGACGGCGATCTTGCCGGTGAGGTCGACGGGCTCGGCGATGCCCTGGTCGTTTGGGATGGCGGCGTAGGAGGAGTAGCCGTCGTCGGCCATGGTGATGGAGTAGCCGACGAAGGCGACGGGGCCTTTGACGGTGGCGTTGCCTGAGAAGGGGATTGGGTTGAAGTCTTTGGCGAGCTCGAATGGGCGGCCGTCGACGGAGAGCTCGGCGGTCTTGAGCTCGTAGGTGCCCTGGATGGGGAAGGGTTGGCGGAAGGAGGTGAAGGGCGTGATGACTTCGGAGCCGTCGGAGGCGATGTCGGTGGTGGGGAAGGCGGGCTTGAGTCGGAACTGCGCGAGCCAGAACTGGATGTAGTCGGCGGCGAGCTCGCCGCCGGGGGTGCCTGGGAGGCGTCCTTCGAAGAACGGGCTGGAGAGTGTGTAGAGGTGTTCGCGGTAGCGCTCGATGCCGGGTGCGGCGAGGGCGGCTTCGGCGTCGGCGCGTGTGGCGGGGGTGAGGGTGGAGTCCTGGGCTTGGGCGGTGGACGTTGCTGTGGGGAGGGCTGCGGGGAGGGCGGTGAGGAGGGCGGCGAGGGTGAAGGCTGCGCGGGGACTGGTGGGGCGTGGCATGCGGGGCTCCGGGCGTGTGGGTTCGCGGGCGGGATTCTACGCGGCGGGGGTTGGTGTCTTGGTGGGTGCTGTTTGGACCGGGCGGGGGCGTGCGGGTTGCGGGCGGGGCTGGCTGGGGGGCGAACGGGCGGGTGGGGTGTTTGGTGAGGGGCGCGGGACATCTGGTGGGGCGGTGTGAGCGGATACGATTGTGGAGCCCTGCTGATGGGCGTTTGATCCGGTCTTTTTGTTTGCGCGCTGGTCTGCGTTGGTGCGGGCGGCGCGTGTTTCAGGATGGGACCACATGAGCATGACTGCCTCGTCGCCGATGCCCGCCCGTGCGATCTCTGTTGCTGCCGGCTCGGCTGGTGAGGCGCGGGGTGTGCTGGACCATCCGGATGTGTTTGCGGATCGGCACAACGGGCCGAGCGAGGCGGATGTGGCGGCGATGCTCGAGGTGCTCGGGTTTGCGTCGCTTGATGCGATGACCGAGGCGGTGGTGCCGGACTCGATCCGTTCGGACACGCCCTTGCAGGTTGGGCCGGCGCTGAGCGAGGTGGAGGCGCTGGCGAAGCTGCGCGGGTATGCGTCGAAGAACCAGGTGTGGCGATCGTGCATTGGGATGGGGTACCACGGCACGGTGACGCCGGCGGTGATTCTGCGGAACGTGCTGGAGAACCCGGGCTGGTACACGCAGTACACGCCGTACCAGGCGGAGATCAGCCAGGGGCGGCTCGAGGCGCTGCTGAACTTCCAGACGATGGTGTGCGACCTGACCGGGTTTGAGCTTGCGAACGCGAGCTTGCTCGACGAGGCGACGGCCGCGGCCGAGGCGATGGGGATGTGCTTCGCCAAGGGCGGTGGGG
>CAYQAD010000291.1:0-3344 GCA_964415125.1 uncultured Phycisphaeraceae bacterium
CTCGGCGCGCTCCTTCGGGTCGGCGAGCAGCTCGCGCTCGAGCGCGGTGTCCTGCTCGCCGGTCGTGCCGCGCGGGCGTGTGCCCGCCAGGGGGCGATTGGTCAGCACGCGAGCGCCATCCTCGTTTGTGCGCACCCGGCAGAGGATCTCGGGGCTCGACGCGATCAGGATGCACCGCGGCGTCTGCAGGTAAACCATGTACGGGCTAGGGTTCACCGCCCGGAGCGACCGGTACACGTCGAAGGGGTCGGCCTCGGACCGGCGCTCGAACCGCTGGCCGATCACCACCTGGAAGATGTCGCCGGCCCGGATGTACTCCTGCGCCCGCGCGACCATGCGCTCGTGCTCGTCGCGCGTGATGTTCGAGCGCATGGGCTCGACCGCGCCGGCGCGACCGACCGCGACGCCGGGCAGCGGCTTGGCGTGCTCCTCGATCGTGCGCACACGCGCCGCGAGCTTGGCCGCGGCCGCGTCGTAGGCCGAGCCCGCGTCGTCGTCGGGCGCGACCATCGCGAGGACGACCACGTGCACGAGCTTGTCGACGTGGTCGAAGACGACCACGCCGTCGTAGAGCGCGAAGTTCAGGTCGGGCAGGTTGCGGTCGTCGTCGGGGGCACGGTCGCGGCTGAGCTTGTCGGGCTCGGCGTAGCGGACGGTGTCGTACCCCGCGTAGCCGAACCAGCCGCCCAGCACGCAGTCGGGCAGGGGCACCTCGCCCGGCGCTTGGTCGATGCCCACGAGGTCGAGGTCGGCGACGATCTCGCGGAGCGCCATCAGCGGGTCGCCGGTGCGATCGGTGCGGGGCATGCGCGATGCGGTCGCCGCGTCGCTCGAGCCCCGGCTGTCGTGGACCGTCACGGTCTGGCCGTAGGCGATGACCTGGACGATGGGCTGGGCGCCGATGATCGAGTGCCGGCCCTGTCGCTCGCCGCCCTCGACCGATTCGAGCAGGAACGAGGGCTCGAGCCGTTCGTCCCCGGCGACCAGGCGGCGGTAGGCGAGCACGGGCGTGAGCTGGTCGTCGAGCACGCGGATCGCCAGCGGGACCGCGAGCGTGCGCCCCGGACGCGCCGCACGCTCGCGGGCGATCAGATCGACAAACTCGCTGCGGGTCCGGTTGAGCATCGCGGCGAGTGTAGGTTTCTGCGCGTGCGTGCCCAGCGAAAACCGACCAGACGCAATCGTGACCAACCCGCTGTGGTCCGAGAGCCCCAGATGGCGATACTCACGCCATGCGCATGAAGAACCTCTGGTACCGATTCCGAAGCGTGTTCGCCCGCGTCTGGCCCTGGCTCGCGGTGGGCGTGATGCTGCCCGCCCCGTCCCTCGCGTTCGCGGCAGCCGAGGCGCAGCCAACGTCCGAGAACGCACCGGCTCGATCCGGCCCGGTGCTGCGCCCGCTGCCGCCCGGTCAGCTGCCGCCCGGCGTGAAGCCGCCGTCCGACACCGAGGACGAGGACGCCGAGCCCAAGGACCCGCGGTACCCCGACCCCTTCCCGCTCGCGACGCTGCACCGCTCGCTGGAGGGCGCGTGGTCGGCCTCGAGCCCGACGATGCGCGTGGCGATGATGGCCGAGGTCCCCCGCCGCGGCGTGCCGACGCGCGACTGCGTCGTCATCGTGCCCGACACCGCCTCCTACATCGCTGCGCTCAGCGCGTGGACGCCCGAGGAGGTCTTCCCCGTGCTCATCGACGATGGCACCCCCGAGGCCCACGCCCGCATCGCGCGGTTCAACCGGGCGTTCATCCCGAAGAAGGTCGTGCGCTGGCAGACGCCCGGCGGCGAGAACCTCGAGGCCGAGGACGTCTCGGTCGCGAGCCTGTCCGCCTTCACGAGCGTGTGGGGCCTGCCGCTGGAGACCGAGACGTTCGAGCAGGCCGCCGACGCGGCCGATGCGCGGGTTGGGCCGCATCGCGTGGTGGGCGTCGTGCTGATGGACCCGGCCGACCCCGCGTGGGCGGGCGGGCTGGCGCTCTCGCTGGCGCGCTACCAGCCCATGCTCCCGATGGCGGCGCCGGGCAGCCCCAACAACCAACTGACATACAACGAGACGATCGCCTTCGTCGACATGCTCGAGAGCACGCTGGGCCGCACCGGGCTCGACTGGCGCGACATCGGCGACGACGTCGACATGGTCACCATCGCGATGAACATGCCCGTGCGCTGTTCCGCGCCGGACAACACGCCCCGTGCCACGACCGACCGCGTCGGTCGGCACGGCGACGACATGGGCACCGAGCCCACACGCTGGGCCTGGGCCGGCCAGCTGCTCGGCAACGAGTCCGAGAGCGCGTACATGGCGATGTGCTCGCTGTTCATCCAGCCCGAGCGGGCGTGGTTCTACGACACCTACCCCGACGAGCAGCCTTGGGGCGCGTACGACGGCACCATGGCCGCGAGTCGCCTCAGCCAGAGCCCGCACAAGAAGATGGAGTTCGTCGTCGACGACCCCGAGCGTGCGACGCGTGCGAACTGGCTCGGCCGGGCCGCCGAGGCGCTCGACGCGGGCGTGCTCGTGGTCAACAGCAAGGGATTGGTGCGCAACTTCGAGATTCTCAATGAGCAGGCCGCGGTGGGCGACCTGCCGATTCTGACGGTGCCCGCGTTCTCCTACTTCGTGCACTCGTTCGCCGGGCAACAGCCCGCGTCGCGCGACACCGTCGCGGGGCGCCTGCTCGACCGGGGTGTGTACGCGATGGTCGTGAGTGTCGACGAGCCGGGGCTGAGCGGCTTCCTGCCCACGCCGCGGTTTACCCAGGAGCTCGGCCGGGCGCTGCCGCTCGGCATCGCGTCGCGGTATCCCAGCGCGCCGTGCTGGAAGATCGCGGTGATCGGCGACCCGATGCTCGCGCTTGGCGCGTGGCGCGCGCGTGTCGATGGTGCGCCGCCGGCGCTCTTTGAGCCGACCGATCTCGACGATCAGCTGCGCGAGTCGCTGCAGTCGCGCGATCTGGCGACCGCCGTCGAGCTGCTCGCGGCGATGGGGCGCGACGAGGACGCGGTGCGACTGGCACGCTCGGCCAGCGCCGAGGGCTCGGAGGCCAACTCGCCCCGCATGGCGATGGCCGCGGCCATGCCGCTCTTCCGCCAGGGCTTCACCGACGATTTCCTCACCGCGATCCGCGCACTGCCCGACGATCAGCGGACGATCGAGCAGCGCGACGCGGTCTGGCTCACCGGGCGGCGTGAGCTGATGCGCGGCGACAGCGACTGGCTGGGCGCGATGCGCGAGAACATCCGCCGCACGCAGTACATCGCCGACGCCGAGGACCTCGCGGCGGAGTACGCGAAGTTCAATGGGCGGGCCGCGGCGCGCCAGCTGCTGCTCGAGCTCCGCGACGCG
>CAYQAD010000292.1:0-3311 GCA_964415125.1 uncultured Phycisphaeraceae bacterium
CGATGATGGTGAGGTCGTGGTCCTGGGTGGGCGTTGCCATGGTGACTCCGTGCGGTTCCGGGGGTTTGGGGAGTGGGGACGCCTGCCGGGCGTGGCCGGTGGGTCCGTGAGTGGATATCGGAGTGGGGGGGCGGGGGGCTGTAGAAAGGGGCGGGTGCGCGATGCCGGCGTGCTCGGGGCGGGCATCTACGGGATGGGGGCGGGCGAATCGCGGAGCATGACGACCACATCAACGAGTTCGGGGGACGGGGTGGTGCTTGACGGGCGTGCGGAGCTTGATCGGCGGGCCGAACTCGATCGGCGGGCGGACCCGACGAACTGGCCGGGCGGGGTCCGGCGGCTGATGCGGGAGCAGTACCTGCGGGCGCCGCTGGACGAGGTGTTCCCGTTCTTTGCTGATGCGCACAATCTGGAGGCGATCACGCCGGATGTGCTTCGCTTTAACGTGCTGACGCCCAAGCCGATCGAGATGGGCGTGGGGACGATGATCGAGTACAAGCTGAGCCTGCGGGGCTTTCCGATGAAGTGGCGGACGCAGATCGTGGCGTGGGAGCCCGGGGTTCGGTTCGTGGATTTGCAGGTGAAGGGGCCGTACCGGCTTTGGCACCACGAGCACACGTTTGAGCGGGTGGGCGATGGGACGCTGTGCCGGGACATCGTGCACTACAGCCATTGGGGGACGCCGATCGGTGAGCGGTTGCTCGTTCGGCCGGATGTTGAGGGGATCTTCGACTACCGGTTTGCGGAGATGGCGAAGCTGTTTGGCGGGTGGGTGCCGGAGGAGCGCGAGCGTGGGTCGATGCGGACGAGTGCGCGGCCGGCGACAGCGTGAGGCGGTAGCGTTCGCCCATGGCGGTGCGTGTTGTAGATCTTGCGGGGACGCCGGGCGATATGGGGCTGGCGCACGGGCGGGTGCTGGCGGACCAGCTCGGGCCGGCGTGGCTCGATGCGTTTTTGCGTGATTTCGAGCACCTGAATCGGCTGACGCGGGCCGAGCTGTACGCGCAGGCCGAGGCGTGGCAGGGGTTGTTGCCCGGGCACGTGCTCGAGGAGATCGACGGGATGGCGCGCGGCGCGGGTGTCGATCGGTCACACGTGCTGGCGTATCTGTACGCGGACATCGCACAGCCGACGCTCAAGCCGGGTGAGGAGGGTCAGCCGGCGGGGGTGGTGAACCCGGCGGCGGAGCCGGATGAGTTTGGTGATGCGGGCGTCGACTCCGATGTGGGAGCGTCGGCGGGTGGGCCGATGTGCTCGGGGTTGGTGGTGCCGACGGCGGGCGATGGCGGGCTCTGGGTCGCGCGCAATTGCGATTGGTACTGGGCGCTGCTGCGCCGGGGGACGGCGGCGGTGGTGCATCGGCGGGCGGGGGCGATCCCGTGCATGGCGCTGGGCGTGTTTGGCGATATCGATGTGGACACGGGTGTCAATGCGGCGGGCTTGTGGCTGCACATGCACACGCTGTACTCGACCGATGGGCCGAGGGACGGGACGCGGGAGATCAGCTGGCTGTTCTGGTGCCGGGAGGCGCTGGAGATGTGCGAGACGCTTGCGGATGTGGAGCGATTTGTCGCGTCGACGAGCCGGGACCGTGGGGTGTTGTTGTTTGCGGTGGAGGGGCGGGCGCGGCGGGCGGCGCTGTTTGAGTGCACGCGCGGGTCGCACGTTCGCCGCGAGATGGGGACGGGGCTCGATGGCGACGCGATTCTTGCGACGAACCATTGCCCGGCGAAGGTGATGGACGCGGATCGGATCGCGCGGTCGCGGCGTGGTTCGACGGTGTCTCGGCTTGCGCGGATGCGGGAGCTTGTGCGCGAGCGGCCGGAGCATGGGCCGGATGATCTGATTGATGTGCTGGCGGACCCGGGCGTGGAGATGCGGCGGGCGAAGAACCTGCGGACGATCTATGCGGCGGCGTGCGAGCCGGCGAAGCAGCAGGTGTGGTTCGCGTCGGCGGGGTACCCGGCGGGTGGGTGCGCGGCGAGCGCGGGGCGGTGGGAGCGGGTTGGTTGGCCGTTCTAGAGCGTCGTGGCTTGCGGGCTAGTCGTCCATCGCTTTGATTTCAGGGATGAAATAGTCGGTGAAGGCAACGATGTCGGCTTCGCAGTTGGTGTACCCGTCGCGGGCCGCGGAATCGGCGATGGCGGCGAAGATGTCCTCCCAATACGCGACCTCGTCGAAGGACGCGCCGGAACGGCGGCCGCCCATCATGTAGTGGCGGTCGAAAATGGCGGGGTGGTGTGCGTCGAGCCACTGGACGTAGAGGGCCTCGTGGGTCTCGTAGGTGGGTAGGCGGTCTTCCATGACAGCGATCGCCATCTCGCGCACCTCGGCGGAGTCGTCGTCCTGCTGGGAGAACTTCATATAGGAAAGAGAGCCGCCAATCACGATGGCGAGAAGGATGCCGACGAGCTTGCCCATGCCAAATCCTTTCAGGGGAGTTGGGGGTAGCGTATCGCAAAAACGGATAAGCAGGAAGTTAATATGTCATATTTGTTGTGTCGGGCGATGAAACACCGCGAGCCCGCGTGAAGCGGGCTCGCAGCGGTCAGCGATCCGGCCGTCCGTCCGGAGGAGAGGGAAGTCTCCGGAGATGTATTCCGGTTCGGGCGGCTTGGGTTTCAGGGGAAATTTGAGCGCGGTGAGATTCGTCGCTCGGGCGTTACCAGCCGCGGCTGGACGCGAAGGGGGCGGCCCAGCGGCCGATGATGGCGGCGATGGCGGACTTGAGGACCATGCCCGGCAGGAAGACGACCATGCCGTGGTAGAGGGCGTCGTGCCAGGTGATGGCGGTGGCGGCTTCGAGGCCTCGGACGATGTAGAGCCAGGGGACGCCGATGGCGAAGATGACGAGGTGCCCGGCGACGACGGCGGCGGCGATCCACCACATCGAGCGGACGGTGCGGTCGGGGCGGCGGACGATGGCGTGGATGACGGGCTGGCATGCGATGAAGCCGACGATGTAGCCGCCGGTCTGGCCGAGGAGGACGGCGAGGCCCTCGTCGCCCTCGGCGAAGAGTGGCGCGCCGATCATGCCGAGCGCGAGGTAGAGGAGCATGGATGCCATGCCGAGCTTTGCGCCGAGGCCGAGTGCGGCGAGGGTGACGGCGAGGGTTTGGAGCGTTTGCGGGATGCCGAAGGGTGGGAGGGGGAAGGCGACCTGCGCGCCGAGGGCGGTGAGGAATGTGAAGAGGCCGACGCCTGCGCAGGCGAGGGCGGCGTTGGTGGCGCGGGAGTTGGCGGTGGTTGCGGGCTGGGCGGTGTCGGTGGGGAGCATGATCGTGAACTCTATGCGGTGCCCTCGGTGCGGC
>CAYQAD010000293.1:0-3300 GCA_964415125.1 uncultured Phycisphaeraceae bacterium
CAGCACAACGCCGGCGCACAAGCCAGCGGGGCGAATCTAGCCCCCCCAGCCAACCCCGGCAACCAACCCCACCACCCCACCCCCCCAACCAACCCACCCCACCCGGCTCTCCGCCCGACCCGCGACCGGACCGCGAGCGACGCCCCAGCCCGCCCTTGACAACTTTATGCACTGCACGCATACTCATGCCATGAACGCACGAGCCCGCAGGCACGAGCACATCCGACACCTCCTCACCACCTCGCCCATCGCGAGCCAGGACCGCCTCCGCGACCTCCTCTCCGAGCGAGGCCTTGCCGTCGGTCAGCCCACACTCTCCCGCGACCTCCGCGAGATCGGCGTCATCAAGACCCCCGAGGGCTACCGCCTCCCCGACCCCGCCGCCGCACCCACCGCGCCCACTACCCCGCCCGCAGGCTCGGCCCTGGCGACCTACGTCATCGCCGCCGAGCGGGGCGGCACCATGCTCGTGCTCCGCACCGGCCCGGGCCACGCCCAACCCGTCGCGCTCGAGCTCGACCGCTCGCCACCAAAGGGCGTCCTCGGCACCATCGCCGGCGACGACACCGTCTTCATCGCCACACGCTCCGAAGCCGCCGCCAAACAAACCCTCGCCACACTCAAAGCACTCGCCAGCCTCGCCTAAGCCCAACGACCACCACCAACATGACCAACAACACACCAACCTCGAGCGCACGCATCGCCATCGTCGGCGCGTCCGGCTACACCGGCGCCGAGCTCATCGACCTGCTCCTCGCCCACCCCCGCGCCGCGCCCGTCGCCCTCTTCGGCTCGGCCCGCCAAGAGCACAACCCAACCCTCGACGAGGTCCACCCGCGCTTCATCGGCCGCACCGATCTGGTCGTCTCGCCCGCATCGACCGCCGCGATCCTCGCCGCCAAGCCCGACGCGGTCATGCTCGCCACGCCCCACGAGGCCGCCGTCCCCCTCGCCGCCGAGCTCCTCGCACGCAACATCCCCGTCATCGACCTCTCCGCCGCCTTCCGACTCACCGACCCCGCCGCCTACCCCGCCCACTACAACTTCACCCACGCCCAACCCGCCCTGCTCGCCACCGCGGTCTACGGCCTCCCCGAACTACCAAACACCCGCGACGCACTCAAAGCCGCCAACCTCGTCGCCTGCCCCGGCTGCTATCCCACCGCATCCATCCTCGGCCTCGCGCCCGCCGTCCGCGCGGGCCTCATCGCGCCCGGCACACGCCCCATCATCGACGCAACCAGCGGCATCTCCGGCGCAGGCCGGGCCGCCAACCAGGCCAACCTCTTCTGCGAAGTCTCCCAACGCGCCTACAACGTCTTCGCCCACCGCCACCAACCCGAGATCAACGAGCACGCCGGCATCGACACCATCTTCACCCCCCACGTCGGCCCCTACGACCGAGGCATCCTCGCCACGATCCACCTCGACCTCGTCCCGGGCACCACCAGCGACGACCTCCGCGCCGCCTACGCAGCCGCATACGACGCCCCCACGAACAACGAACCTTTCGTGCACCTCCGCGCCCCCGGCACCTGGCCGGCCATCAACGACGTCGCGCGCACCAACAGCGCCCACATCGCCCTCGCCGTCGACGAAGCGCACAACCACGCCATCGTCGTCGTCGCAATCGACAACCTCCTCAAGGGCGCGTCCGGCCAAGCCTTGCAATGCATGAACCTCCGCCTCGGCTTCAACGAAACCGACGGGCTCACGCCATGACCACGCCACGAGCGCCAACACCCACACCCAAGCCCATCGTCATCAAGGTCGGCGGCGCGCTGCTCGACGACGCGAGCGCCGCCGCGTGCATCTGGGACGCCATCGCCGCCGCCACCCGCCCCGTCGTCCTCGTCCACGGCGGCGGCTCCGCGACCGACCGACTCCTCTCGCGCCTCGGCCACACCACCACCCGCCACGCCGGCCTCCGCGTCACGCCCGAGGACCAGATCGATGACGTCACCGCCTCACTCGCCGGCACCGTCAACGCGCACATCACCGCCCAACTCGTCCGCGCCGGCGCGCGTGCCATTGGCACCACCATCGCCGCCGTGGGCATCACCACCTGCGACCGGCACCCCGACGACGCGCTCGGCCGCGTCGGCATCGTCACCGAGACCAACGGCACGCCACTGCACGCCCTCCTCGACGCCGGCTTCGTCCCCGTCCTCAGCACCATCGGCCGCGACGCCGACGCCCGCCCGCTCAACGTCAACGCCGACGACGCCGCCGCCGCCATCGCACGCGCCGCCAGCGCCGCCCAGCTCCTCCTCCTCACCGACGTGCCCGGCGTCCTCGACACCGACCGCACGCCCATCCCCCACCTCGACGCGCCCGCCATCGAAACCCTCATCGCCGCCGGCACCATCACCGGCGGCATGATCCCCAAGGTCCGCGCCGCACTCCACACCGCCCAGACCGCCGGCTGCCCCGTCCACATCGCCCCATGGCGCGACCCAAGCGCCCTCGCCGCCGCACTCAACCCCGAGCGTCATCCAAGCGCCCACCTCGGCACCACCATCACCGCACAACACGAAACCAACCACCACACGCCATGACCACCACGCCCACCACGCCCTCCACGTCACCATCCCTCGCGAGCGACCTGCTCTCGGTGCTCGACCTCGGCCCCGCCGGCATCACCACCGTGCTCGACGCCGCCGCCGCCCTCAAGGCCGACCTCGCGCGCGACCCCACCTCGCACGCCGGCGCCCTCGCGGGCCGAGCCGCGGTCATGCTCTTCGAGAAGCCCTCGCTCCGCACCCGCGTGAGCTTCGAGGTCGGGCTCGGTCGGCTCGGCGCGACGTGCATGTACTTCGAGCACGCCGCCCAACGCATCGGCCAGCGCGAGCCCGTCCGCGACTACGCCCTCAACCTCGAGCGCTGGGTCGACTGCATCATCGCCCGCGTCTTCGACCACGCCGTGCTCGACCAGCTCGCCGAGCACGCGAGCATCCCCGTCATCAACGCACTCTCCGACCGCGAGCACCCCTGCCAGGCCCTCGCCGACCTGCTCACCATCCGCGAGCACATCGGCACCCTCGACCGCACGCACCTCGCCTACATCGGCGACGGCAACAACGTCTGCCACTCCCTCCTCCTCGCCGCCGCCGCCACGGGCATGGACATGACCGTCATCGCCCCGCCCGGCTTCGAACCCGCCGCCGACTTCCTCGCCGCCGCCCGCGCAAGCACCACCCGCCCCGACCAGTCCCTCACCGTCTCGACCGACCTCGCCGCCGCCGAGGGCGCCCACGCGATCTACACCGACACCTGGGTCTCCATGGGCCAGGGCGACGA
>CAYQAD010000294.1:0-3293 GCA_964415125.1 uncultured Phycisphaeraceae bacterium
GCAAGATCGAGTACCGCGCCGAGTACTCATTCACATTCGCCGTCCGATGCCGTATCCACTGCCGCGCCACGAAGATCGGCATCGCCATGTGGAACTTGAACTCCACCATCTCAAACGGCGTCGTGTGCCGATGCCGAAGCAAATACCGGATCAGCCCCCGGTCCTCGTTCACCTTCTTCGTGCCCGCCCCGTACGACACCCGCGCCGCCTGCACGATCGCCGCGTCCGCCGTGTGCCCCTCCGGCACAAGCCTCGGCATCGCGTCCACCAGCGCCACAAACCCATGGTCGTGCACATCGATCTGATGCCGGATCTGCCCGCCCATCACATCCACAAGCGCCGACTCCGGCCCCGTCGCCTTCGACTCCAGCTCCGGAATCTCGTAACGCGCCGAAGACCCATGATCAGGAACATGATCTCGCGCCGCAGCCGCATCGTCCTGGGCGTGGCCCGTCGCACTATTCGGAACGGAAACCTCAACCGGCTTCGCCGGCGTCGCGGGGCTTTTCGAGTGCTGTGTCATGCCTGCATTGTTGCGTGATTCGCCCCGCCGCGGGCGTCCACGATAAACGACAGGGCCCGCCCGTCGCGCCCGCATACCCTCGCGGCATGAACACCCTCGCCCGCCTCGCGACACTCGCCCTCGCCGCGCTCCTCCCCGCCTGCGCAACCACCCACTCCGGCGACTCCACCCCCCTCACCATCTCCCCAACCCCTTGGCAAGCCATGATCGCAGACGCCGCCACCGCCGACGTCGTCGTCATCGGCGAGCAGCACGGCCACCCCACGGGCCTCCCAATGATGGCCCGCCTCTGGGCCGACCTCATCCCCGAAGCCCAGCGCCTCGGCCACACCCCCGCCCTCGCCCTCGAGTTCATCGAGCGCGACCACCAGCTCGCCCTCGACGATTACCTCGCAGGCCTCATCGACGAACCAACCTTCCGCGAGCGCACCGCCCGCACCGACGCCAACTACCCCGCCGCCCACCGCGACATGGTCGAAGCCGCCCGCGCCGCAAACCTCCCCGTCATCGCCGCCAACGCCCCACGCCGATACGTCCGCATGGCCCGCACCGAGGGCTTCGACCACCTCCGCGCCATGACCCCCGCCCAGCGCGCCACCTTCGTCATCCCCGATCCCATGACGACCGGCCCATACCGCGACCGCTTCTTCGACCTCTTCCGCCAGATGATGGCCGGCGGCCCAGACTCAAGTGGGGGCGCTTCTGGCAAAGAAGCCGCAGCCGACCAGGCCGGCCCAGACGAGTCCGCCCTCAACGCCCAGATCGAAGCCTTCTACCGCTCCCAGCAAGTCTGGGACGCCACAATGGCCGACGCCGTCGCCCGCGCCGTCCGCGCAGGCCACCGCCCCGTCGTCCTCGTCATCGGCCAGTTCCACTCCGACTACACCGGCGGCACCATCGACATGATCGACCGCGCGCTCCAACGCGAACGCATCGTCACCATCTCCATGGTCGACGCAGATCAGCCCACCGAAGACGACATCGACCGCGCCGACTACCTCCTCATGGTCGGCCCCCGCCCCGAGTAACCCAACTCACCGCGCAACCAGCGCCACCCGAGCCTCCCCCGTCAGCGATCCCCGCCGATACGAAACCAACACCACATCCCCCGGCGCATAGCCCCCGAGCACCCGCACCAGCTCCGCCACATCCCGCACCGGCGCCCCATCGATCCCCGTGATCACATCCCCGCGCTTCAGCCCCGCCCGCCGAACATCACGCTCCACCACCCGCGCGATCGACGGCCCATCGCCCCGCCCCGGATCCACATCCACCCCAAGCGACGCATCCCCCGGCCGAACCTCCTCCGCCACCGGCTCGAGCGCCCTCAGCCACGCCCGCCAGTCCCGATCGACCTCCCCGATCGGCTTGCCAAGCACCGCCTCGAACGCCCCGATCCCAAGCGGGTCATCCCGGTAGTGCTCTGTGTAGTGCGCGTACCACGCCCCCAGCTCGCCCCGCTCGTGCACGTACAAAAACAGCGACCGCGCAATCGCATAGTTCGCCATCGGCCGCCGCGTCTGAAACCGCTCGTGATCCGTCCGCGCAAACGCCTCAATCCCCGGCAGCCGCCCCGCCTTCGCAAGCCGCTGCGCAATGTTCGTCCGCCAGCTCCGCGCCGGCCGAACCACACCCCCATCCCGGTCCAGATCCTCCACCAGCGAGCAAAGCCCCTCCTGGATATAGATCGGATGCCGCTGCCCAAGCCGCGTCATCGAACGCCAGTGCAGCACGTGCGCATACTCATGCCGAAGCGTCGCCCCGATGTCCTGCGCCACCAGCTGCTTCGCGTCATGGTCGTACGCCCCGCCGATCGCGTGAAACTGCCCCGGCGCCGCCGCCTCCGGCCCATACCGCCGAACGATCCACTCGACAAAGTCACGCCGGTTTGGCAGCACAATCGCCGAGTACGCGTCCGTCTCATCCGCCTCGCGCAGATCCGTAAACAGCGCCTCAACACACCACGCGTGCACCACCTCCACCTCCACCCGCGCCGCCGCAAACGACGACTCGGGCAGGTCCGACACATACAAAAGCCGCCGCTCGTCATCACGCGCGTGCGCATACCCCCCGCCATACCGCTCGCGAAGCTGCGCCTCCCGCGCATCAGCCCGCGCCATGACAATCCGAGGCCACTCCACCCGAAGCTGCTCCAGCAGCGCGTGCCCACGCATCGGCTCCAGATGCGGATCGATCCCGATCTGCACGATGTCGTCGAACCCGTGCTCGATCGCCTTCACCAGCGCCTCCGCCGCCGCGTCGAGCTCCCCCTGCTGCGCCAAAGCGCACGCGAGGTTGTACCACGCCGTCCGATCGCCCGGCCGCGCCTCGAGCTCCGCGCGAAGCAGCCCCTCAGCCTCCTCGTACGCGCCATCCCGAAACGCCTCGAGCGCCGGCGACCCAGCCGCAACGCCGCCCGCACCCCACGCCATCGCGCACG
Organism: uncultured Phycisphaeraceae bacterium; assembly: GCA_964415125.1. Taxonomy (GTDB): domain Bacteria; phylum Planctomycetota; class Phycisphaerae; order Phycisphaerales; family UBA1924; genus CAYQAD01. The sequence continues at coordinate 2,964 of CAYQAD010000294.1, forward strand.
CCACGAGCCCCGCAACACACCGTCCCGCGCCCCGCCGCATCACGGCCCCGCACGCCCATGCATCGGCGAAAGCCCCGCCAGCACCCGCCCGATCGCCTCCGGGTACGCCAGCTTCTCCTCCTCAAACACCCGCGCCGCCAGCGCCTCAGCCGTGTCCCCCGGAAGCACCGGACACCGCCGTTGCAGCACCGTCGGCCCCGTGTCGTACGTCGCGTCGCACACGTGCACCGTGCACCCCGTCTCACGCTCCCCCGCCGCCAGCACCGCCTTGTGCACATGCATCCCGTGCATCCCCGCCCCGCCAAACTTCGGCAGCAGCGACGGATGGAT
>CAYQAD010000295.1:0-3268 GCA_964415125.1 uncultured Phycisphaeraceae bacterium
CTCATCACCCACGACCTCGGCGTCGTCGCCGAGCAGGCCGACGTCGTGTGCGTCATGTACGCCGGCCGCGTGGTCGAGTACGGCACCGTCTATGACGTCTTCGAAAACCCCATGCACCCCTACACCCGAGGACTCCTCGCGAGCATCCCGAAAGTCGGAGAGCGCAAGGATCGCCTCGTCACGATCCGCGAGATCGTCGAGGACGAGGCGCAGTTCACGTCGCTGCCCAGCGCTGAGAAGGGCGTCCGCCCGTGGTGGCCTTGGCACGACGCGCCCAAGGACCTCGCCGCAAACCCGGGCCCCGCGGGCGACTACGAGCTGCGCGAGATGGCAACCGACCACTGGGTGGGGCTGTGGCGCACCGAGGCGGTCGCCGCGGAGGGCGACGCGACGCGCCTGCCCGACCTGGCGTTCCGCAAGCAGGCCGCCGAGCCCGTCGCCTAGCAGCCGAGCCGCCACGCCATGCGTGTCCTGCACCTCTTCGATCACGGCTTCGCGACGCACGAGCACGCGATGCGCGCGCGTCTCGAGCTCGGCCTTGCCGACGAGGGCGTCCGCGTCTTCTCCGCGCTGCCCGAGTCGCTCGTCGACGCCTCGGCCGATGCCGACGAGCTCTTCTCCACGTCCCTGCACTACCGCCGAGCGGGCCCGTTCACGACGCGGCGCAGCCGGGCCTCGGCCCTGATCGCGTCGCTCGAAGACCGCGCCCCCAGCGGCGCGAGCGAGCGAAGCATCGACGTTGTCCACGCCTTCGGCGGGCTCGTCTGGGAGATGGCGGTCGAGATCGGTCGCCAGACCGGGGCCGCGGTCGTGTGCGAGGTCTGGCGGAGCGGGCTGGTGCAGCGGGCGCGTTCCATGCGTTCGCTCGCGGGCCAAGGCGTGCCCGCGGCGCTCGCGGTGCCCGCCGAGGCGCTCGCCCGCGAGCTCCAGGACCTGGCCGACCTGCCCGTGCGGGTCACGCCCTGGGGCGTATCGAAGCCCCCGCCGAGCACGGACACCGAGCCGGCGCGCACGCTGTCGATCATGATCTCCGCGACCGGCCGCGATCAGCCACGCCTGCGGGCCGTGATCGAGGCGTTCGCGGTCTTCTCATCGAAGCATCCGGGCTCGCTCGCGTTCATCGATGGCGCCGCTGCGGATCGTGCGCCGGTCTGGACATGGATCGAAGAGCTCGGCCTGACCGACCGTGTGTCGATCGTGGGCTCGTTCGCCGAGGGGCGCGACCTCGTGCTGCGCGGCTCGGCCCTGGTCGCGCCCGAAGCGCTGGGCGAGTATCGCAGCCTGCTGCTCGACGCCATGGCCGCGGGCGTCCCGATCGTCGCAGCGGCCGACCCGCGCGTCGATTGGCTGCGCGACAAGCAGACCGCGTGGATCACCGAGGGCACGACCTCCGACGCGTGGGCCGACGCCCTCGAGCGCCTGCTCGCGCCCGAGGGCGCGAACAACGCAGCGGCCGAGGGCCTCATCGCGTCCGCCCGCGAGTACGCCGGGCGGAACCACCGCATCACCGGGCATGTCGCCGCGGTGCTCGGGCTCTACGAGTGGCTGCTCGCCGAGCCGGCGATCCCCTTCGTGCAGGCCGGCCGGCCCTGAGCCGGGCCAGCGCGGGCCCAGACACCACCGACGGGTCCGAGAAACCGCCGCCCACGCCCCCGTTGGGCCGATCAGCGCGTTTGTGACACTTCGGCGTTGGCCGAGGCGTCGATTTCGTGCAAACTGGGTCAAGTCCATGCAGGGCATGCACTTGCGCCGCGGCCGGCGGTCCGTCCGCGTCACGCGAGGTCCATGTACATCACCACGGATTCGGCAACCACAGACCAGATGCCAGGGCTGATTCGCCAGCCCGGCAGGGGCGCGAAGGAGACGCAGACATGCTCACGATCATCAGCACCGCCATCGCAGCGACCACGCTCGGCGCACCGGGCCACCACTACACCACCTACTACCCGAGCCGCAACGACGGCCGGCACCTTGCCACGGCTCGGCCCTACCCGGCGAATATCGTCGACTCGACCGCCCGCCCAGGGTTCAACGGCCGCGTTTGGATCGGACGCGAGATCGTCGGCGGGCAGGCTCCCATCTGGCGGGCCGATTGGTGCTCGCCCGGACCTGCCGCCTACGGCGCCCCCGAGCACAACAACGCCGTCGTCTACACACGCGTCAACACGCTCACCATCCCCGTCAACCCGTGGTGCGAGCTGAGCGTTCGCGATGGCGACAAGCAGTACGAGCGAGGCCGCGTGCAGTGGCTCAAGGAGCAGAACTACACCGGCGGCGTGCGCACCTTCGTCCACCCGTCGCGCATCGTCATCGCGAGCGACCACCACGCCCACGCCTCGCACCGTAGGCACATCACGCCCCGCGCGACGATCCGGCCCGTTCACCCCGTCACCCGGCGCACGCCGATCCGCGTCGACTCCCGCGGCGTCCGCTGCGTTCCCTTCGCCGGGCAGGACATCCGCATCGTCAAGCCCTGCCAGCAGCCCAACCGCCGCATCGGCAAGCTCGTGATCGCCTACTGAGCCCTCACGCCCCCCGCGACTTGCACCCCCCCGACTTGCACCCCCGGCCCATGCCGCGACAATCGCGGCATGGGCCGGTTGCCGTTCGATCCCGACCGCATCGCGAGCAAGCGCACGAAGGCTGCGGACGAGCCGATGTCGGTGTCCCAGCTCGCCGCGCGGATCGGCCGGGCCGTTGAGGACGGGCTGCCGGCGAAGGTCCACGTGGTGGGCGAGGTCTCCGGCTTTCGAGACCGGACGCACTGGTACTTTGACCTTAAGGACCGCGACGCGGTCGTGAGCTGCGCCGTGTGGGCGTCCACCGCGCGACGGCTCTCGGCCACGCCCAAGAACGGCGGGTCGTTCGTCGTCACCGGCCGCGTCGAGCACTACGCCAAGGGCGGCCGGCTCACGCTGATCGTCAGCTCGCTCGAGCCGCTCGGCCGCGGCTCGCTCGACGCCGAGTACCGGGCCCTCTGCGAGGAGCTCCGCAAGCGGGGCTACTTCGACCCCGTCCGCAAGCGTGGAACGCCGATGCTCCCCAAGCGCATCGCGGTCATCACGAGCAGGAGTGGGGCGGCCCTGCAGGACATCCTCCGCACCGCCGAGCAGCGTTGCCCGAGCGTGTCGTGGCTCATCGTCGACTCGCGCGTGCAGGGCGACGGGGCGGCCGACGAGCTCGTGGGCCGGGTCCGCGAGATTGGCTTTGACCACAAGAAACTCGGCGTCGATGTCATCCTGCTCGCCCGAGGCGGGGGATCGCTGGA
>CAYQAD010000296.1:0-3262 GCA_964415125.1 uncultured Phycisphaeraceae bacterium
CCGTCGAGTTCCTGATGGACGACAAGCAGAACTTCTACATGCTCGAGGTCAACACGCGGGTGCAGGTGGAGCACCCGGTGACGGAGATGATCACGGGCGTGGACATCGTGAAGAAGTCGATCCAGATCGCCGCGGGCGAGGAGCTCGGGCTTCGGCAGAAGGACATCCAGGTGCGCGGGCACTCGATCGAGTGCCGCATCAACGCCGAGGACCCGGCGAAGAACTTCATGCCCAGCGCGGGCACGGTCGAGACGTACGAGCCGGCGGGCGGGCCGGGGGTGCGGGTCGATTCGCACGTGGTGCCCGGGTACCGCGTGCCGCCGAACTATGACTCGATGGTGGGCAAGCTGATCGTGCACGCCGACACGCGCGAGGAGGCGCTGGTGCGGATGGCGCGGGCGCTGCGCGAGTTCCGCGTCGGGCCGATCAAGACGACGATGCCGTTGCAGCTCGATCTGATGCTCAACAGCGACTTCCGGAAGGGTGGTGTTGATATCCACTATCTGGAGCGGTTGCTCAAGGCGCAGGGATAGGCGCGCAATCGGGCGACGAACTTTAGCGATGATCCGGCACCGCACAACGCTTTGGAAGCCTCTTTCCGTACGAGGCGCGTGCTTGAACGTCACCACACAAACCTATACAAGCGGGCGGACCTTCCGAATCACGCTCGACAATCCTCGCCCGAAGCGTTCGGGCGATACGTTCTGCTCTGTTCCCGATGGCTGTCGCATTGCCCGCCTTGATTCGCAGTGTTGGCCCGCGGGCAGAGCGTACGTCTTGGGCTCGATAGTGATGGTTGCACTGTCGGTGGCGTTCTTCATCGGCTTCGCTCTGTTGGCTAGAGATGCCGGGTCGTGGGATGTGATCCCTGCAACGGTGTTCATCACAGTGCCCGTAGCCATCGCGGCCTTCGAGTTGTTTCGGTTTTCCCAGCAGTTTGTCCGGGTTGATGCGATTGTTGACGTGACGGGTCGCGTGCGAAGCGGTGTGTTCTCCGTGCTCGGAATGCGGTTTTGTGTCGGTGATCAAACGCTCCTTGCACGTGGTGGGAGCGCTTGGACAACACACTCCGCAAGCGTTGAGTGGTTTGTCGGTAACGATCCGAGGGTTGTGCGTCCGGTGCTGGTGTGTGACGGACACCAGATGGCCCTTGCACGGGCGGGGTTTGATCTTCGCTTGCCCGAGCACGCGGCGTGGGCCGACTTGGCGTCGTTCACAAACCACGCGCCTCGCCGGCCCGAGCCGACAGACAAGTAGACACATTCGGTCCGCTTCCTGACGGGCGCGGCTCGTTGATGCGTGGAGCGCTTGTCGCTGTGGCGTGGCGCAATAGAAAACGGGCCGCCCTCTCTCTGTGAAGGGCGGCCCGCGTTCGTTTCGGGTCAGAAACGTGTGAGGACTGGGTGCTTAGCGGCGGCGACGGCCGGCGACCAGACCGCCCATGCCGATGAGGGCGAGGGAGGCGGGCGCAGGGACGATGCCGGGCTGGGCGGTGAAGAGCCAGTCGCTGGCGGCGACGTGGACGTTCTGGGTGCCGTGGTTGACCCAGCCCCAGCCGGAGATGCCGCCCCAGCCGCGGTGGCCGTTGTCGTCGTCCTCGTCGCCGAGGCGGAAGCTGAAGCCACCGGCGCGCTTGTCCCAGAGGGGGATGGTGTCGCCGAGGGGCGTCTTGATGGTGCCGGTGTTGACCATGTCGGCGGCGTCGACGACGACGTCGTCATCGCCCGAGGCGAGGCCGACGCCCATGTTGTAGGTGAAGTCGATCTCGTAGAGGCCGGCGTAGGCGTCGGCGGCGTACGCGGCGCCGATGTCGCGGCCACCCTCGGCCTTGCCGAAGATGCGGATCTCGGTGCCGTTGTAGGTCATGAACATCTCGGAGTTCGGCGCTTCGAAATCGAACGTGAAGACGTCGTGGCCGCCGGTGACGTCGTAGAGCTCGTCGAGGCGAAAGCCGTAGGCGGGCGGGTTGGCGTTGCCGTCGGGGTGGTTCCCGAGGATGTAGCCGCCGACGGGGATGGTGACGGCCGAGGCGGTCGATGCGCCAGCGGCCACGGCCGCGAGCGCGGCGATGCTGATGATGCGGGACATGTCTTGCTCTCCTCTAACTCTCTCGAGCCGTCTTGTCTGGCTCTCTCGATTGGACCTCGCGGGGTGTCTTATGTCCCGAAAGGGTGAAGATATTGCCGCGGAATGCCCCGGCGGACACCGAGGGCTGCGGGCGGACACTGCCGAGATGATCGCAGATACGACGATCTGTTCAAGCGGCGCGTGTGAAAAAGATACCCATTATTGGTTGCCACATCGGCTGTTTGGACCCCGATAGGGGCTGTGCCCGTGTTGTTATGGGCCGCCCAAATTGGTTCCCCATCCCCCAATGGGAGGGGGCGAAGGGTGAAGGCAAGCGCTTCGCGTGCTGGCCGACCCCGCGTGAAGCGGGTGGCGAGGGGTTAGCCCCCGGGGAGGTGCTTGTCGATCCAGTCGTCCTGGCGGAGGACCGAGGCGCGGTTTCGGCGGTCGCGGGCCTCGGCTCGTCGCTGCGCCAGGCGAAAGAGGGCCCGGGCCGGGCTGGTGGCGGGGATCTCGTCGCTGGTCGATCGTGCTGCGAGTTGGCCCGCGAGGTGGCGGGCGTGCTGTTGGGGCAGCTCGTCCTCGAGTGAGGCGAAGATCTGGGAGGAGCCGGGATCGCCCTGCCGGCCCGCGCGGCCGATGAACTGGCGGTCGATGCGCTGGGCGGCGTGGAGCTCGGTGAGCAGGACGTGCAGCCCGCCCGCCTCGCGGGCGCGGGGGTCGAGGCGGATGTCGGTGCCCCGTCCTGCCATGTTGGTCGCGACGGTGATGTGCCCGGCGTGGCCCGCGGTGGCGATGACGTCGGCCTCGTCCTTGTCGAAGTTGGCGTTGAGCACGCGGTGTGCGAGCCCGCGCGCGGTGAGGCGCTGGGCGATGTACTCGCTCGCGGCGATCGAGCGCGTGCCGACGAGCACGGGCCTGCCGGTGCGGTGGATCTCCTCGATCGACTCGACGATCGCGTTCCACTTGGTCTCGGCGGTGCGGAAGAGGCGCATGGGCATCGCGACGCGGGCGATGGGGCGGTTGGTGGGGATGACGGTGACGGGCCGGCTGTAGACGGTTTCCATCTCGCCCTTGGCGTCGGCAGCGGTGCCGGTCATGCCCGCCATGAAGGGATACGAGCGGAAGAAGCGTTGGAAGCTGAGCCGCGCGAGCGTTTCGCGGTCGGCGGTGACGTCGAGCCCTTCCTTTGCTT
>CAYQAD010000297.1:0-3224 GCA_964415125.1 uncultured Phycisphaeraceae bacterium
TTAGAAGTACCCCTCTTTCTTGCGATCTTCCATCGCGGCCTCTGCGGTCTTGTCGTCCATGCGGGCGCCGCGCTCGGAGGCGCGGGCCGCGGCGACCTCGCGGATGATGTCCGTGATCGTCGCCGCCGGGCTCTCGGCCGCCGCCGTGCAGCTCATGTCGCCAACGGTTCGGAACCGAACTGTTTGAGTCCACGCTTTCTCGCCCTCTCGCGGGCCGAAGGGCTCGGGGCCGGTCGGCATGAGCTGGCCACGCCGCTCGACCACCTCACGCTGGTGCGAGAAGTACAGGCTCGGTACCGCGATATCTTCGATCGCGATGTACTGCCAGACGTCCATCTCCGTCCAGTTGCTCAGCGGGAAGACGCGGAAGTGCTCGCCCTTGCGGTGCCGGCCGTTGTAGAGGTTCCAGAGCTCCGGCCGCTGGTTCTTCGGGTCCCACTGCCCGAACTCGTCGCGGTGGCTGAAGATGCGCTCCTTGGCGCGGGCCTTCTCCTCGTCGCGGCGGGCGCCGCCGAAGAGCGCGTCGAACTGGTGCTCCTCGATCGCCTCGAGCAGCGTGGGGATCTGGGCGCGGTTCCGGCTCGGGAAGGGCCCGGGGTCCTCGGTCGCCAGGCCGCGATCGATCGCGTCCTGCACGCTCGCGACGATCAGCCGCTCGCCGAGCTGCTCGACGAGCTCGTCGCGGAAGTCCAGCGCTTCCTGGAAGTTGTGCCCCGTGTCGACGTGCAAAAGCGGAAAGGGAAACTTCGCGGGGCGGAACGCCTTCTCGGCGAGCCGGACCATCACGATCGAGTCCTTGCCCCCCGAGAACATCAGCGCGGGCTTCTCGAACTGCGCAGCCACCTCACGCATGATGTGGATCGCTTCGGCTTCCAGAATGCGGAGGTGCGTCAGGTTGGCGGTCGTCTGGCTCATGTCGGGGTACGTTTCCTCAGGGCGCAGCGGGGTGCACCGGCATCCGCGGTCGTCGTCTGGGCACTCCCGCGAGCGTTCCGCCGCTGCAAAGGGCCCGAAAGTGTTCCAAGGGGCCCCCAAAACGGCGCCCGGCGATCGGCGTCATGGTAGGCATCCGCCCACCGGCCTCCCCCGACCCGAACCGCGAGCCCAGCCCGGCCCAAACCCGGTCTCTCGCCGCCGCCAGCCGTATGATCGGTCGGCCTTTGCCGGAGCTTGCCCCAATGACCGAACACAAGTCGACCAACATCACCTGGCACGAAGGCATCGAACGTGCCGAACGCTACCAGTCGCTCCACGCCCAGGGCGCCACGATCTGGTTTACCGGGCTCTCGGGCTCGGGCAAGAGCACCATCGCCTCCGCCCTCGAAGCCGAACTCGTCCGCGGCGGCGTCTTCGCCTACCGCCTCGACGGCGACAACATCCGCTACGGCCTGAGCAAGAACCTGGGCTTCAGCCCCGAGGACCGCACCGAGAACATCCGCCGCATCGGCGAGGTCTGCCGCCTCTTCAGTGACGCCGGCGTCGTCGCTGTCGCCTCCTTCATCAGCCCCTACCGCGAGGACCGCGACGCCGTCCGCGCCCTCCACAAAGAGCTCGGCCTGCAGTTCTTCGAGGTCTTCGTCGACACACCCGTCGAGGAGTGCGAGAAGCGCGACCCCAAGGGCCTCTACGCCAAGGCACGCGCCGGCGAGATCCAGGGCTTCACGGGCATCAACGCCCCCTACGAGGCACCCGAGAATCCCGAGATGGTCATCGACACCACCACGACCAGCGTGCAAGAAGCCGTCACCCGCTGCCGCGCCATGCTCGAGGCCGCCGGCTCGGGCCGACCCCGCTGGGGCCGCCGCGGCTACGACTGAGCCCGCCCGCCCGCTACAGCACGAAAAACAGCACGAACACGATCAGCATCACCACCGCGGTGAGCACCGCCCACTTCGGCGGGCCCGCGTTGTCGTCGCGCCTCAGTTCCTCGTGCATCGCCCGCCCGCACCGCGGGCAGATCGTCGCATCGTCCCAGACCTCCTCGCCGCAGCTTCGGCACTGGACCGTATCGCCCCCAAAGCGGGCGAGGTCCTCGGCGCTTGGGCCCTCGGGATCGATGTCTTCAGCAAAGTCGCCAGCCAGTTCCGGGTCGTCGTGCGCGTTCACCACCCCACGCTACCACCAGACCGCCGCTTGCGTGCGGCTGGGGATTTGGGCACTATGGCCCGTCGCCCGCAGCTATTGCCACGGCTGTCACGCGACGGAAGGAACCTCCCATGACCGAGCTGACCTCCATCTGGCTGCCGATCATCGCGGCCGCGTTCGCCGGGTACATCCTGAGCATCCTGCTCTGGGCCATCTCGCCCCACCACCTCGCGGACTTCAAGAGCCTCCCCGACCACGACGCGTTCGCCAAGGCCATCAAGGACCTCGGCCTCGCCCACGGGCACTACAAGTTCCCCCACCCCAAAAGCCAGGCCGACTTCAAAGACGAGACCTTCCAGCGCTACTACCGCGAGGGACCCTGGGGCGGCATCGACCTGATCCCCAGCAAGCCCAACATGGCGCGCAACATGCTCCTCACGCTCGGCTACTTCCTGATCGTGAGCGTCTTCGTCGGATACATCATCAGCGAGAGCCGGGCACCCGGGGCCGCGTTCCTCGAGGTCTTCCAGATGGGCACCACCGCCGCGATCATGGCCTACGCCATGGGCGGGCTGCTCGGACAGATCTGGTACCCCACCATCACCACACGCGGCTTTATCACCACGCTCATCGACGCCGCCCTCTACTCACTTGCCACCGGCGCCGTCTTCGCCTGGCTCTGGCCCGGACTGCCGACGCCCTAAGTCTCGTCCGCGCCAACCGGCCGCCCGAGCATCACCGCGATCGCCCACCACACGATCAGCACGCCGGAGAATCCGTACCACCACAGCGCCGCATCGCTGACAAAGATCGGCAGGTACGGCTCACCGAAGCGCACGCCCAGCAGCGGAAAACCAAAGACGAAGAACGCCGCGAGCATGACCAACAGCGTCGCGAGCACCAGCACGCCCGGCACCCGCACCTGCGGGTTCGCAGCGTCTGCCTTGGTCAAGTCCTTTGCATAATGAAACCGGATCGCTGCGCCGCACTCGGGGCACACGCCGCCGCGCACACCGCGCAGGTTGTACCCGCACACCGCGCACGGCACATCGCGCGTCGCGAGATACGCGTTCATCCGATGGTGTGCGTCACGCTCGCCCATGACATCGAGCCTACCGCGCACAAGAAAGCCCACGGAC
>CAYQAD010000298.1:0-3217 GCA_964415125.1 uncultured Phycisphaeraceae bacterium
GGGCTGAGACCGGAGCCGCGTCGCCCCACTCGTAGCGCACGTAGGTGACGAGCGCGGCGAGCTCGTCGTCGCCCAGGTACCCGAAGGCGGCCATCGCGCCGCCGTACTCGCCGGTGCGCGGGAGCGTCTTGTCATTCGGTGCGCCCACGCCATGGACGATGGCGCGGATGAGGCGGGTCGGGTCGGGATCGGAAACGGAGGGCGACTCGAACATTGCGGGATAGAGATGTGGCACGCCCGAGCCGTCGGCCTGATGGCACGCGAGGCAGTGTGCCGCGTAGACCCGCGAGCCGGCGGCGAGCACCTGATCGCGCACGGGCGGCGGGCCGTCGATCACGCGCGGGGCATCGCCGTCGCACGCGGCCAGGAGGCCGAGCGCGACGAGCCCGATGGTTGCGACGCGCCGATGGGCGGTCACTCGTCGGCCTCATGCGAGACGCGCCAGATGCGGCCCTTGACCGAGTCGGCGATGAGCAGCGTGCCATTGGTGTCGACCGCGAGTCCCATCGGGCGCGCCTCGGCCTGGCGGGGCGAGCGGATCTCCGGAGAGCCGGCGAAGCCGGTCGCGAAGGGCTCCCAGTCGCCCGCGGGGGCGCTGCGGGCGTCTTCGCCGACGAACGGTGTGAACGTGACCATGTAGCCGGCCTGCGGGAAGGGCGCGCGGTTCCACGAGCCGTGGAAGGCAACGAACGCGCCGCCGCGGTATCGCTCGGGGAAGTGCTCGCCCTCGTAGAAGACCAGCGCGTTGGGTGCCCAGTGGGCGGGGAAGGCTTGGATGGGGTCCGTGAAGGAGGGGTCGGCTGTGGAGGTCGTGCCGTCGCCGCCGTACTCGGGCGCGATGATGCGCTCGCTGCGCTGCGGGTCCCAGTAGGTGTAGGGCCAGCCGTAGTCTCGGCCGGGCTCGATGCGGTGGAACTCCTCGGCCGGGTTGTTCGCGTTGTCCTCGGCGGTGTAGTGCTCGGGCCAGAGCGAGTCGAGCTGGTCTCGGCCGTGCATGACGGCGTAGAGCTGGCGCTCTCGATCGCGCACGGCGATGGCAACGCAGTGGCGCAGGCCGTACCCCTCGCGGAGCCCGTCGAGCGGAAACACGCGATCGGGCGTGTTGGCGTCGAACGACCAGATGCCGCCGGACTCCTGCAGCTCGGGGCAGGGTGACTGACCGGGCGCCTCCTTGGTGCGGCGCGGGCTCTGGCAGGCATTGGAGGGTGCGCCGACATTGACGAAGAGGCGGTCGCCCTCGATGTCGATGGGCTTGGCCGCGTGCGTGCCGAGGTCGGGCAGGAGGGAGACCATGGTGACGCGCGAGGCGATGTCGGGCATGCCTTCGTCGTCGATGTGGTAGCGGTAGACCGCGTCGTTGGACGAGCGGTAGAGGTGCCCGGCGTGGACGAGGATGCCCGTGCCGGTGGGCGTCTGGGCGTAGCGGGTCTGGTCGTAGAGGCCGTCGCCCGTGGTGTCGCGGAGCACGGCCGTGCCGCCACCGGCAGGCGATCGGTCGGAGTCGCGCCGGAGCGCCACGTAGAGGGTGCCATCGGGCCCGACCGCGATGTGCCGGGCGGCACCGACGCCCTCGTGGACGAGCGTGGCGGTAAAGCCCTCCGGGACGGTGATGGCGGGCGCGGCCGACGCCGGCACGACCACAGCGGCGAGGGGAAGCGCGAGCAGGGCGGCGATTTGTGCGTGGGTTGGCATTTGTTGAGGGTACGGGACATCGCCCGTGGGCTAGAGTTTCCACCTGCCGCGTTGTCACGCGAGCGTGCGAGAGCCAAGCGCCCTGTGCCGCCCACATACAGGGCACCGGCGCTGCAGCGGAGACCCCCACCGATGACCACCTTCGCACGCAACAACGCAGCCGATGCGCCCGGCGCACCGCACAAGCCCAACGCCTGGTCGCCCGCCGCCGCCGAGTCGCTCTTCGGCATCGACATGTGGGGCAACGGGTACATCGCGGCTAACGAGGCCGGGCACGTCACGATCCGGCCGAACCGGCAGGCGGGCGAGGAGATCGACCTGCACAGCGTGATCCGCGGGCTCGACTCGCGCGACATCCTCACGCCCGTCGTGGTGCGCTTCCCCGACATGGTCAAGCACCGGCTCGGCGCGATCAAGGGCGCGTTCGACCGCGCGATCGCCGAGGCCGAGTACACCGCGACCTACCGCAGCATCTTCCCGATCAAGGTGAACCAGCAGCGGGTGGTCGTGGAAGAGGTGCAGAGCTTCGGGCGCGAGCACAACGTGGGCCTCGAGGCCGGCTCGAAGCCCGAGCTGCTCGCGGTGCTCGCGATGACCACCGATGGACAAGCCGGCTCGGACCAAGCCCCGACGCAGATCATTTGCAATGGCTTCAAGGATCGCGAGTACATCGAGACGGTGATCCTTGCGCAGAAGCTCGGGCGATCGATCATCCCCGTGGTCGAGCGGTTCGCGGAGTTGCAGCTCATCATCGACACCGCCAAGCAGTACGGCGTGACGCCGACGATCGGCGTGCGGATGAAGCCCTCGGCCGCGTCCAGCGGGCAGTGGGCCTCGTCGAGCGGATACCGGTCGAAGTTCGGGCTGACCAGCGCCGAGATCCTGCGCGCACTCGAGGTCCTCGAGTCCGAGGGCATGGCCGACTGCCTCAAGATGCTCCACTTCCACATCGGCTCGCAGATGTGCGAGATCCGCGGGCTCAAGGCGGCGCTGGGCGAGCTGGCGCACACCTACACCGAGCTGCGCCGGCTCGGCGCGGGGCTCGAGATCGTGGACGTGGGCGGCGGGCTCGGCGTGGACTACGACGGCTCGCGCTCGGCGTGGTCGTCAAGCATGAACTACACGATCGAGGAGTACGCGTCGGACGTGGTGTGGCGCATCAAGGACGCGTGCGACGCGGCCGGCCAGCCGCATCCGCACATCTACAGCGAGTCGGGCCGCGCGATGGTCGCGTACTCCAGCGTGCTCGTCGTCGACGTGCTGGGCGTCAACCACTTCGCGAGCAATCCGGACATGGACAAGATCCGTGCCGCGATCGAGCGCGAGGACGAGCTCGCGGGCCCCATCGAGGACCTGCTCGACGCGTACGAGCGGGCCTGTGCGCTCGACGGCACCGGCCGACCCGTCGAGGTCTACCACGACGCGGCGCTGGCGAAGCAGGAGGCGCTGAGCCTGTACAAGCTCGGGTACCTGTCGCTGCCGATGCGGGCGGCGGCCGAGCGGCTCTTCTGGGCAATCGGGCGGA
>CAYQAD010000299.1:0-3210 GCA_964415125.1 uncultured Phycisphaeraceae bacterium
CGCGCCGCTGCACGCCGAGGCCCAGGCCAAGCGTGCCGCCCTCCAGGCCCTCGCGACCAACAGCCTGCACATCGCCAGCATCGACGCCGGCTCGGGCACCTACTACGACCTGCCCTCGGCCCAGCTCATCGCCGTGCCTGTCGCGATCGGCGCGACCCAGCCGGGCTCTGGCCAAATGGCGGGCGTCGGCTCGGCCCACGTCGCGACGCTGCTCGTCGAGAACCGCTCCAAGCAGGCGATGCAGACCACCGCCGCCCTCGCCGAGCTCGTCGCGGGCTACGCCCACACGCACGGGGCCAACCAGTCCCTCCGCGAGACCCGCGCCGCGACCACCTCGCTCGATCTTGCCGCGACACTGATCTCGACGCTCAACACCGCGACGAGCTTCAAGGGCGCGACCATCCAGCTCGTCAACGACCTCATGCGCCACCTCCACGCCGACCGCGTGGCGCTCGGCTGGTGCAAGGGCCTGGGACGCAAGGGCGAGGGCGAGCGCGTCAAGGTCATCGCGATCAGCGACACCGAGCAGATCGACCGCCGCATGAAGATGGTCCAGATGCTCGAGGCCGCCATGGACGAGGCGCTCGACCAGGATCAGCCCGTGCTCTTCCCCGCCCCGCCCGAGACCGGCCCGGGCGGCGACGTGCTGCTGGCCCAGGCTGTCACCCACGCCCACCGCGACCTCGCCGCCGGCGACGCGAAGCTCAACGTCGCCAGCCTGCCCCTCCGCGTCGACGACACCGTCGTCGGCGTGCTCACCGTCGAAACCACCGACAGCGAGCACCCGCTCAGCGCCACGCTCCTTGAGATCATCCAGGCAACGCTCGACCTGGTCGCGCCCGTCATGCGCATCCGCCGCAGCGACGACCGCATGCTCCCGCTGCGCGCGATGGACTCGACGATCCACGCCGCGGGCTGGTTCGTCGGCCCCAAGCACACCGTCTGGAAGCTCGGCGGCATCGCCGTCATGCTCCTGCTCCTCGCGGTGATCTTCATCCAGGTGCCGTACCGCGTGGAAGCGCCCTGCACCGTCGAGCCGCGGGCCAAGCGCACCATCTCCGCGCCCTTCGCCGGCGTCATCGCGACCGTGCCCGAGGGCATCGAGCCCGGCGCCCGCGTCGAGCAGGGCCAGCTCCTCGCCCAGCTCGATGTCACCGAGCTCGAGCTCCAGCGGCTGGATGTGCTCGCCGAGATCCTCCGCGCCGAGAAACAGGCCGACACCTCGCTCAACGAGGGCAAGCTCGCCGAGGCCCAGCAAGCCCAGGCCCAGGCCGACCAGGCGCGGGCACGACTCGAGCTCATCGAGTTCCGCATCGGCCAGGCTGCGATCCGCGCCCCGATCGCCGGCACCGTGATCGCCGGCGACCTGGGCGACCTGCTCGGCGCGTCGATCGAGCTGGGACAGGCGCTCTATGAGGTCGCCGCGATGGACGACTTGGTCGTCATCGCCCGCGTGCCCGACGCCGACATCCGTCTGATCCAAGACGCGAGCGAGGGCGACATGGCAACCAAAGCCTTCCCCGCCCAGCGCTTCGAGGTCACCCCCGAGCGCATCGTTCCCCTCGCCCAGCCCGACGAGGGCACCAACACCTTCGAGGTCCGCGCCGCCCTCACCGGCTCGGCCCCGTGGATGCGCCCGGGCATGGAGGGCCTCGTGAAGTTCGACACGGGCGAGCGCACCCTCATCGATATCGGCACCCGCCGCATCCGCGACACGATCAGGCTCTGGCTGTGGTGGTAAGCCACGTGCATCCCATGGAAGAAGCGTTCGTGAAGAACTTCGTGCGGGCTGACAAGCGCGACGGCTGGTCGGGCATGCTCGGATCGTCCAAGCGTCGCGCGAAGGCACGGCACCGGATGTCGCACACGCTCAAGGCCGATCTCGACGCTCGGCACGCGACGACCATCGACGCCGATGATGTGGACGTCGAGGCCGAGCTTCGCAGGCGCGGCGCACCGGACCGCTGTTGGGTCGTCGCGGAGACCTCGACGATCGACGGCCAGGACCACGCGCTCGCGACCGTCATCAAGAACCTCTGGGCTGGCTGCGGCGGGCCCGGCATCGTGATCATGTGCACACCAACGCTCGGCTACTTCCAAGACGAAGAGGGTGTGCGTGCGATCCTGGAAAGGGCAACACGCTAATGGCCGAACGCCCAACATTCAGCCCCTTCTGGCACCGCGTCCGCGCGATGAAGCCGCGGCTGCGCCCGCACACGCAGATCACGCGCCAGCTCTACCGGGGCCGACGCTGGCACGTCGTGCACGATCCCTCAAGCAACCAGTACTACCGCCTCAGCCCCGTCGCCCATGAGTTCGTCGGCCTGCTCGACGGCTCGCGCTCCGTCGAGGACGTCTGGAACATCACCCTCGCCAAGCACGGCGACGCGGCGCCCACCCAGAACGAAGTCATTCAGCTGCTCAGCCAGCTCTACAACGCCAACCTCCTCTCGGCCGATGCCGCCCCCGAGACCGAGCAGTTGCTCCGCCGAGGCCGCGAACGCCTCAAGAAGAAGGCGACCCAGCAGGCGATCGGCATCATGTATTTCCGCATCCGGATCTTCAACCCGGATCGCATGCTCGCGTGGATCGAGCCCGTGCTCCGCCCGATCCTCAACCGCGTCGGCTTCCTCGCGTGGTGCGCGCTGATCATCACCGCGCTGGTCATGCTCCTGCCCAACTGGCAGGCGCTCACCGAGGGCTTCGGCTCGACCATCGCGCCGAGCAACTGGCCCTGGCTCATCGTCGTCTTCATCGTCACCAAGGCGATCCACGAGACGGGCCACGGCGTCATCTGCAAACGCTTCGGCGGGCACATCCCCGAGTTCGGCTTCATGCTTCTCGTGCTCTTCCCCGCACCCTACGTCGATGCCTCGTCCGCCTGGGCCTTCGACAACAAGTGGCGCCGCATCGCCGTGGGCGCCGGCGGCATGATCTTCGAACTGGCTATCGCCGCCGTCGCAGCCTTCGTCTGGCTCTCCACCCAGGACGGCTCGCTGACGAAACAAATCGCCTACAACGTTATCTTCACCGCCTCGGTCTCGACCATCCTGTTCAATGCCAACCAGCTCATGCGGTTCGATGGCTACTACATCCTCTCCGACCTGCTCGAGGTGCCAAACCTCATGCAGCGCTCCACCAACCTCCTCAAGTACTACTTCAAGCGCTACGCCTTCGGCATGGAGAACGAGGTCCCCCCGACCACACTCC
>CAYQAD010000300.1:0-3177 GCA_964415125.1 uncultured Phycisphaeraceae bacterium
TCGCCAACGTGCCCGAGGAGGAGATCCTCGACAAGCTCCGCGAGGAGTGCCTGAAGTTCCAGCAGGCCGTGCGTGATGGCAAGGTCAAGCTGGGCGAGAAGAAGGTCGACATCGTCCCGCCCGACCCGATCGGCGAGCTGGGCAGCGGCTGGGAGAAGATGGCCGCGGAGAAGATCCGCGCGACCGACCTGACCATCAACCGCACCTGATGCCGTCGCGGCGGGAACCCGTCGCCAGCGCGATCCAGTCGGCCCGTCGGAGCGACGCCATGCCCATGCCATCGCGAAGACGCATGCTCGCCGCTCGCACGCTTGCGCTCGGGCTCTTCACAGCCGCACCGCTCGGCTGCGGCTCGATCGAGCTGGCCAACCCCGCCTACCCGCTGACCAACGCCCAGGTCCGCGAGCAGCTCGCGACGCTCAAGTGCGCCGAGCCCGCGACGCTCGAGCGCCCCGTGGTCGTCCTCGCCGGCTACCGCGGCGTGCCCTCGCTCACCAACCGCCTCGCCAGCCACCTCGCGCTCTACACCGGCGCGCCGCGCGATCAGTTCTTCCCGATCACGTACACGTTTGGCTCGAACATGGACAACATCGCCGAGCTGATCGTCGCGCGCGTCGATCGACACTGGCCGAGCGACGACCCGGACGAGACGATCGAGGTCGACGTGGTCGGCATCTCGATGGGCGGGCTGATGGGCCGGTACGCCGCGATGCCCGCGGGCGATCGCCCGTTCGAGGGCAAGCGCTTGAAGATCCGCCGGCTCTTCACGATCGCCAGCCCGCACCGCGGCGCCCTGCTCGCCGACAAGATCGCCCTCGACAAGGCCGCCAAGAACATGAAGACCGGCTCGGCCTTCCTGACACGCCTCGACGCAGCACTCGCCGAGGCCGACTACGAGCTGATTCCGTATGCCGTGCTCAACGACGATTGGGTGGGCGCGACCCGCACCGCGCCGCCCGGCTTCGAGCCGATCTGGTCGCCCGGGCGGCGGGCCTTCAGCCACTTCAACGCCTCCGACGACCCCAGAATTCTGCTGGATATCGCGCTCCGGCTCCGCGGCGATGCGCCGGTCGGCCAGCCCTCGACGCCCCCCAGCGACTGAGCCCAGCGACCAAGCACAGCGACGTAGCACAGCGACTGGGCCCCCGATGGGGCCGGCTCCCTGAACGCACTCTTCACACCAACACAGCGCCCGCCGAATGCGGGGGCGCAGCCTTGTCCACTACCGTTTTCTTATCACCGGTTTTCCCACCGTCGTATCGGTCCGCAGACCGGCCGCCACGAAAACCTCCACAGGAGAGAGCGCATGATCCGTACCGCCCCGATCCAGACCGCCCTGCTCGTCGCCGCCGCCGGCACCGCCGCGACCGCCAACGCCAACATCCGCATCACCGAGTACATGTACTCCGCCACGAGCGGCGAGTACCTCGAGCTGACCAACCTGGGCTCCACGCCCGTGGACATGACCGGCTGGGTCTACGACGATTCGTCGGCCGTCTTCAGCCCCGCCAACGCCACCGGCGCCGATGACGCGCTCGGCAACGATCAGGGCCTCCTGCTCGACGCCTTCGGCATCGTCCAGCCCGGCGAGTCGGTCATCATCACCGAGTCCGTGGACTTCATCTTCCGCGCCGACTGGAACCTTGGCGCCTCGGTCAAGATCATCTCCGAGATCGAGAACAACCTCGGCCGCGGCGACACCATCAACATCTTCGACGCCTCCGGCACCATCGTCGACATCCTCGAGTACGACGATCGCGACACCGGCGGCCCGCGCGCCCAGCGCGTCAGCGCCAACCCCGCCACCCTCGCCGACCTCGGCATCAACAACCACGCCAACTGGGTCCTCTCCGCGCTGGGCGACGACCGCGGCAGCTACGCCTCGCTCGCGATCGATCCCGACGACGGCGCGGACATCGGCAACCCCGGCTTCTTCCAGATCCCCACCCCCGCCTCGGCCACCCTGCTCGGCCTGGCGGGCCTGGCCGCGACGCGTCGCCGCCGCTGATTCGACACCACGCAAACGCAACCGCCGGCGGGGTCCACAACGCGTGGGCCCCGCCGGTTTTCTTCTGTCCTGCGGTGCACCCGACGCCCTGCTACGCCACCGGGGCCGGCGCGAGCCGAGTGACGACCCGCCGGGCAGCGGCGACGTGCTCGCCCGACAAGCCGGCCTGGGCCTCCATCTCCGCCAGGGCCGTGTGCAGCGCCGAGTCGCTCACGAGCAGCGCGATCGGCTTGGCCTCGCCGTGGGCTGCCGCGAGCACGCGAACCACCTCGCGGTCCTTCTTGCCGAGCCCCAGGCGACGCGCCAGCGCGTCGAACGCCGCGTCCGCCGGGGGCTTGGCCCGCCGTTTCATCCACAGCGCCCACACGACGAGCACCGCCGCAAGCAAAGCCGTCGCCACCGCGAACGCGAGCAGGTACAGCTCGAGCCCACCCAGCGCCGGCTCGGGCGCACCGACCAGCCCGCGAGGCCCACCTGCCCGCGCGACGCCCCCGCCGCTGTCCGCCGGATCGGCACCAGCCGCAAGCGCAAGCACAGTGGAGATCGCTCGGATCATCGCACGCCTCCGCGCCGAACGGCCATCGCGGCGCGGCGGCGCACCGCCACGTCCGCGTCTTCCTCGGCGATCACCGCGAGCATCGCGACGATGTCGTCGCGGGCCGATCGCATCGGCTCGGCCTCGATCACACGATCCGCCGCCCACACGCCCGCCAGGCGGTGCGGCACCGATCGGTCGGCGATCAACGACTTGAGCGACTCGACCGCCTCCCGCGCCGCCTCGCCGCCCACGCGGACACCCTCCCGCACCGCCGAACCGCGCACGCGGTGGTGCGCATCATGCTGCAACTCCACGAGCACACCGGGCAGCTCCCGCCCCGCGCGAGCCGACGCGGCGCCCGCGAGCGCCTCGGCCGCGTTGGATCGCACGCGCCCGTCGTGATGCCCGAGCAGCGCGCGCACGATGCCCGACGCCTTCGGCACGGTGCAGCCCTCAAGCGCCCGCGCCGCGGTCGCGGCCACGCGATCGTCCGGATCGCCCGCGACCCGCTCCAGCACCGCCACCAGCTCGTCGCCGAGTCGCAACGGCCGGACCAGCGCCAGCGCCGCGATCCGCTCGGCGATGTCTCCCTCCAGACACCGCGCGCCGAGCTCGCGCGTGAACTGCTGGG
>CAYQAD010000301.1:0-3154 GCA_964415125.1 uncultured Phycisphaeraceae bacterium
CCACGCCGTTCTCGACACTGACGTTCGCGTCGACGTCGGGCTTCGGCGAGGCGTTTGGCATTGACAATCTGCAGTACTCGATCCCCGCACCCGGCGCGATGGCGCTGCTCGGCGTGGCGGGTTTGGCTGGCGTGCGCCGCCGCCGGTGAGCTTCGACCGCACCGCAACCAAGAGAGCACCGACGCTTGCGAGGGCGTCGGTGCTCTTTGTGTTTCCTGATGTGTTTGCGGTTGTGCTTGCCGCGGCGGGGTGTCAGTGGTTTGAGGCGAGCTTCTCGAACTTCTTGGTGACGGCTCGGCCGAGCTTGCCGGCGGCTTCGGTGATGACGCCGTAGAGGTCGTCGCCGTGTGTCTCGACGGCGATGGGGTCCATGCCGGCGGGTCGCGCTTCGATCATGACGCGCTTGTCGTGCGGGCCGGGCTTGTGGCTGTTCTCGTCGCCCAGGTGGACCTCGACGCGGGTGATGCGGTCGCCGAATCGGCCGACGGCGTGCGTGACGGCCTTCTCGATGTGGGCGGTGATGGCTTCGGTGCTCTTGATGCCGCGGGTGCTGACTTCGATCTTCATGCGAGGTGCCCCTTTCGGTTGGTCGGTCTTGTGTGTACCCGCTCGACGGTATCAGGGTTCGCCTTGCGGGCGATATGCCTTGTGCCCGGCTGTGACGCGCGGGTTTGCTGGCTGTGCGTGTGGGCGTGGTCCGGGTTCAGTTTTTCGCCATTGCCTCGGCGAGAACGTCCTGTTTCTCGCTGTCGGACATGTCGGCGTAGGCGTCGGCGCAGCCGGAGCAGCAGAAGGCGATGGTGTTGCCCGCGAGCGTGGCGGTGGGGGCGTCATCTGGGATGGCGTGGCCGCCGATGGGGCAGACGGTGTTGACCGGCTCGGTGGATGCCGCGGCGACGGTGGCGTCGTCGTTGCTCGCGCAGTCCGCGCACTGGCAACCTGTGAAGGCGAGCAGGGTGGACGCGAGTGCGGCGGTGAGTGTGAGCTTGATGGTGGTCTGCATGGTGATCCTTTCGGGTTCTGTTTTCAAGATACCGCGGGTGTCTGTTGTATGGCTGAAGCGCACGGCTTGCCCTTCGGGTCGAGCGATGGCACGGGGGCGCGTGCCCCGGCTAGGGGGCTGGTGGGAGGAGTTCGGGGAAGACGCGCTGACCTGGGAACTCGCGGCGGCGTGACTTCGGGAGGTCGATCTGCGCCTCGAGCTCGCCGGGTGGGCGGGTGTGCTTGATGTTGAAGTCGGGCTGGATCGGGAACTTGCGGCGCATGGTTGTTTCGATGCGGATGTCGGTGAGTCGCATGATCTTCCAGCCGACGGGGTCGAGCCAATCGCTGCAGCCGCCGGATTGGTAGAACTCGACGAGGCGCTGGCCGTCGGCGCGTCTCCACAGGCGATAGATGTGTACCGTGCGCCGGCCGCAGGTCGTGTTGATGATTGCGGTGGTGCGCGCCTCGATCGCGTCTTTGATGGACTTGATCGTGGGCGGCTTGCCCGGGAGTGGAGTCTGCGCCCGGATCTTCGCTTCGTCTGCAAATGGGAATCGGAGTTGTTGCCTGTCGGACCGTGGTCGCCTTGCCATGCGTGTTGCCTCCTTCGTCGGTGGTGAAGGGGCGGGGATGTGCACGGTGCCTCGGCGTGGCGTTGGGTGCAAGGGGTGATGGGTGCATGTGCGTGCAACGGCGCGCGCGGCGTCGCGATCATGGCGATCTCGGCGCGAGGCGCGCGTTGGAGGCACGGCTTGCCCTTCGGGTCAAGCCGTGGCACGGGGAGAGGCTGGCACGTACGCGGGGTGTTGGTCAGTCGCGAGATGCGACGGGTTCGGAGCGTTGGGAGACGAGGGCGGCGACGACGATGGCGAGGTAGAGGACGCCGAGTGTTGATTGGATGACGACGACGGCGCGGGCGGCGGGGGCGACGGGGACGATGTCGCCGTAGCCGAGTGTGGTCTGGGTGACGAAGGAGAAATACATCACGGCGTCGGCGTCGAGGGTGGTGGGCGTGCCGAGCTCTGCGAAGGGGGGTGGGACCTCTGGCGGGGCGGCGTTGATCGTGGCGTAGATCTGGGCGAAGGCGATGGCCATGACGACGTAGAGGCAGGCGGCGGCGAGGAGTCGTTCGGCGATGGTGCGTCGTTTGGAGAAGACGTCGATGACGAGGCAGGGCATGAGATAGGCGAAGAAGTAGAGGGCGGGGAGGATGCCGCCGTGTGCCTCGGGGCCTGCGGGGAAGACGAGGAGCTGGATGCTGGTGAGGCCGGCGAGCGTGCCGCCGATGATCCAGCGTTTGGTGGTGGTTGCGGAGGCGAGGAGGCCGACGATGGTGATCGCGGCGAGCATGAAGCGGTCGACGAGCTGTCGGAGCGTGTCGTCGGGGCTGAGTGTGAGGGTGAGTGCGTTGAGGAGGAGGAGTGCGGCGAGGATGCCGTAGCCGTTGGTTCGGAGGAAGTCGGCGATGCGTGTGGTGTGGGTTGCCATGCGGGTGCCATTGTGCGCGATCGGGGCGCGCCGCGTTGTTGGATGGTGTGGATGCGACACCGGCACGCCGAGTGGCGTGCCGGTGCGTTGGGTCTGGAGTTGTTCGCGTGTCTCGCGGGCGCGTGCGGTTTATCGACGGCGGCGGACGGCGGCGAGGCCTGCGGCGCCGAAGATGGCGAGCGCGCCCGGGGTGGGGATGGTGCGGAGGGCGACGTTGGTGAGGAAGCTCTCAAAGGCGGTGATGCGGATCTCGGTGATCGCGCCGATGCCGTCGGCGAGCGTGACCTGGTAGGACTCGCTGGCGGAGACGAGGGTGTTGGAGAAGTTCACGCTGCCCATAGTGCCGATGAAGGTGACGTTGGTGGCGCCGACGCCGGTGAAGTCGGCGACGTCGACCTGGGCGAGGCCGACGGGGTCGGAGACACCCGGGAAGGTGATGGAGACCTCGTCGGAGCAGAGGCAGAGGCCGGAGCCGTTGATGAGCTCGTTGAAGTCGCCGCCTCCGGTGAAGTCGGAGGAGAAGTCGTAGTTGAAGTTGGGGTCGAACATGCCGTCGGTGAGGTCGTCGCTGAAGGGCATGGGGCCGACGCCGGCGGTTGCGGGGAGTGCGACGGCGGCGGTGACGAGGGCCGCGATGGCGGCGGTGGTGGTGTTCATGGGATCCCTCTCGATCTTGGAACGT
>CAYQAD010000302.1:0-2325 GCA_964415125.1 uncultured Phycisphaeraceae bacterium
CGAGCACGTCATGCTCGTCGACCTCGGGCGCAACGACGTCGGCCAGGTCTGCAAGACCGGCACGGTCAAGCTCGAGCGCGTGATGGAGATCGAGCGCTACAGCCACGTCATGCACATCTCCTCGACCGTGACGGGCGAGCTGCGGGACGGGCTGGACTCATGGGACGCGCTCCGCGCGACCCTGCCCGTTGGCACGATCTCGGGGGCGCCGAAGATCCGCGCGATGCAGATCATCGACGAGCTCGAGAAGGTCCGGCGGGGCCCGTACGGCGGCGGGCTGGGCTACGTGGGCATCGACGGCGAGATGGATATCGCGCTGGCGCTTCGGACGATCGTGGTGCCCACGGACATGCGCTCGGCGGGGCAGTGGATGTACCACGTGCAGGCGGCCGGCGGCATCGTGATCGAGTCGCAGGCCGAGCCGGAGTTTCTGGAAACGGTCAACAAGGCCGCGGCGCTCGGCCGGGCGATCGACGTGGCCGAGAGCGGCGCGCACGACGCCGGGGGCGAGGCGTGAACGGTCGCGGCGCGGGCCAGACTTGCTCAGGCGAACTGCTGCTCGCGGGCGGACGAACTCACAGCGGCGCCCTTGATCTCGACCTCGATCGGCCCGTTGGTCATGCCCTCGAGCGAGTCCTTGAGGGCCGGCGCGGGCTTAAAGGTGCACGTGGTCGTCGCCTCGATGCGGATGGGCTCACGCGTCGTGGGGTTGATGCCGGTGCGTGCGGCGCGGGACTTCTTCTGGAACGTGCCGAAGCCCGCGATCGCGACCTTCGACTCGTCGCGGACGCCGTCCTTGATGGCGGCGATCACCGCCTCGACAGCCCGCTGGGCCTCGTGTTTGGTGATCTTCATCTCGACGGCGACCTGGTCGACCAATCCTGCCTTGTTCATTGCGAACCCCTCAGAGCCTGCGCGGTGTCAACGAAGAAAACCACATATCGGGCAACCACTGGGAAAACATCCAACAATCACCCGCGTTGGCCCCGCCGAGCCCTCGATTACACTCAGTCCGTCATGCCACACGGCCCGACCTCATCACGCGACGCGTCGCCCGCCGATCGCGGCTTCGAACCACCGCGCCGACCGATGATGACAGAAGGCGAGCCCATCGACGACCCTACCCAGTTGGGGGGTGTGGGCCTTGAAGACGGGGCGGGCGTGGGGCTCGCGGAGGCGCCGATGCGTGTGCGCCCAAGCGTTCGGCCCAAGGCGGAACGCGCAGCGGCGAAGACCGAAGAGCCCAAGCAGTGGCACGTCGTGCTGATGGACGACGACGAGCACTCGTACGAGTACGTGATCGTGATGGTCCAGACGCTGTTCGCCAAGACGCTCGAGGAGGCCTTCCAGATCGCCGAGCGCGTCGACCGCGCGGGGCGCGCGGTCTGCATGACCACGCACCGCGAGCTAGCCGAGCTCAAGCAGGAGCAGATCCACAGCTTCGGCAGCGACCCGCTCATCGCCTCGTGCCAGGGCGCGATGAGCGCCGTGCTCGAGCCGGCCGACTTCGCGGGCGATGACGACGACCAGGACAACACCAGCGAGGACGCGGGCGGTCCGCGCGAGGGCCCGTGAGCGATCGGCCGGTGGTCGTGCAGACCGAGGCGATCGAGGCGGAGCCCGCGTCGTGGCTGGCCGAGCGCGCCGAGCTCGTGCGTGTGGAGATGGGCTCGCCCGTGCTTGACGAGCACCTCGCGCGGGCCGACGCGCTGCTTGTCAAGACGTACACGACCGTTGACGCGTCGCTGCTGGCGCGCGCGCCGAAGCTGCGGGTCGTCGGGCGGGCCGGCGTGGGGCTGGACAACGTGGATCTTGAGACCTGCCGGGCACGCGGCGTCCGCGTGGTGTACACGCCCGATGCCAACAGCCAGGCCGTCGCCGAACTCGTCGTGGCCTTCATGTGCGACGCGCTGCGTCCGAGGGTGTTTCTCGACAGGCCGATCGACGCGCAGGCGTGGCTGACCGCACGCCGCGATCTCATCGCCGATCGCCAGCTGGGCGACCTGACCATGGGCATCATCGGGCTCGGGCGGGTCGGCTCGCGGGTTGCGCGGGCCGCCGCGGGACTCGGCATGCGCGTCGTCCACCACGATCTGCTCGAGGTCGCCAGCGCTCACAGCGTGCAGATGCCCCGCGACGAACTGCTCGCGGCTGCGGACATCGTCAGCGTCCATATCGACGGCCGGGCGAGCAACCGCCGCGTGCTCGACGACGACACGTTCGGTCGGCTCAAGTCCGACGCGGTCTTCATCAACACGTCCCGCGGCTTCGTGGTCGATCACGACGCGCTCGCCCGCTTCCTCGGCACGCACCCGGCCGCGTGCG
>CAYQAD010000302.1:2335-3130 GCA_964415125.1 uncultured Phycisphaeraceae bacterium
GACGTGCACGACCCCGAGCCGATCACCGCGGAGAACCCGCTGCTGGCGATGCCCAATGCGCACCTCAGCCCGCACATCGCCTCGGCGACGCGCTCGGCGAAGGTCGCGATGTCGTGGGTCGTGCGCGACATCCACCGCGTGCTCACCGGCGAGCCGCCGGCGCACGCGGCGGTGTAGCCGGGCGACAACTCCCTACAGCCCCTCGATGATCTCGGCCGCGACTGCCGCGCCGTCCGGCTCGTCTTGGAGCGCTCGGCCGACGCGGGCCGACGCCGCCCCGAGGTGCTCGTCCGCGAGCGCGCGCTCGATCAGCTCACGCAGCCGGCGGGGTGTGGCGCGTGTCGCGTGGCACGTGAGCCCGGCGCGGAGGTTCGCCACGCGGATCGCGTTGTTGAACTGGTCGTTGCTCATGGGCAGCACGATGCTCGGCACGCCCGCGCGGAGGGCCTGGGCGGTGGTGCCGATACCGCCGTGGTGCACGACGCACGAGGCGCGCGGCAGCAGCGCCGAGAACGGCTCGTACTCGGCCGCGTGCAGGGTGCTCGGCAGGTCCTTCGGCAGCTCGATGCCACGCCCCCGCACAATGATCGCCCGCCGGCCGCTGGTGCGCATCGCCTCGATCGCCCGGGCGTAGTACCGCTCGGCGGTGAAGACCGCGCTGGTGCCCGCGGTGAAGACCACCGGCGGCTCGCCCGCGTCGAGAAACGCACGGGTCTCGGGCGAGCACAGGTCAGCCTCGTGCTCGGCGCGGTCGTGCCACGGGAAGCCGCAGATCCGCGAGCCCTCCGGATCGCC
>CAYQAD010000303.1:0-3123 GCA_964415125.1 uncultured Phycisphaeraceae bacterium
GGCCAACCCGCGCACCGCCCGGCGCGTCGTGGCCTCGGGCGAGCTGCCCGTGCGCGACGCGATCCGCGTGACCCTCGGGTGCGCGGTGCTGTTTGTCCTGGCGGCATCGGGCTTCGGCGTGATGCTCGGCAACTGGTGGCCGGCGCTGCTCGCGCTGCCCGTGCTCGCGTGGATCGCGGCCTACTCGTTCACGAAGCGGTTCACCGCGCTCTGCCACGTCTTCCTCGGCGGGGCGCTCGCGGCCAGCCCGCTCGCCGCCGCCATCGCTGTGGATCCCGCGACGCTCGCGAGCGTGCCCGCGCTCTGGTGGATCGCCGGCATGGTGATGTGCTGGGTCGCCGGATTTGACGTGATCTACGCGCTGCAAGACCTGGACTTTGATCGCAGCGCCGGCCTGCGGTCGATTCCGGCCGCCCTCGGCTGGCGCGGGTCGGCGTGGGTCAGCCGGGGGCTGCACGTGGTCGCGATGGGCTCGCTGGTGCTCGCCTGGCACGCCGAGCCGCGGTTCGGTGTGATCTTCGGTTCGGCGGTGGTCGCCGTCGGGCTGACCTTGGTCGCCGAGCACGCGGTGCTCGCAGCTCGCCGGGAGAAGGGGCTCGATATGGCCTTCTTCACCCTCAACGGTGTGATCGCGTGCGTGCTGGGCGCATCTGGCATTGTCGACGTCCTCGTCTGAGCCGGGCCGATGCCGTCGCTGCGAGCCGCCCCCAGTTGTGGCTGATTCGCTGGCAAGCCAAGGCGTGGCAAGGCTTTGCAGCTGAGGCGCGTGCCGTTGGGCGGGGGATTTGTTGCGTAATGCCTAAATCCCAACTTTCCTGATCTTTCAATCCGAGATCGGGTCGACAGCAATAAAGCGGATGCTATTCTCCGTTTCGCGGGCCGGGGTCCGCTCAAAAATGCCCCCGGAAGGGCGGCGTGTGCACCTAGTGCCGCGCCGCCTATTTCTTTCTCTCCGCCGCTCTGGAGGCGATCCCTCGCGCGTCGTACCGCCCGATGCGCACAATGCACCCGCCCATGGATGACACGACCTCCAACAACACCCCTTCGGACGATTCCAACCGCTCGCCCGAGGAGCTGATCGAGGCGCAGGACACCTTCGTGGCCGCGTGGGGTCAGATGGCCGGCGCGTGGGGCATCAGCCGCACCATGGCCGAGATCCATGCGCTGCTGTTCATCACCGCCGAGCCCATGAGCGCCGACGACATCATGGATCGCCTCTCGATCAGCCGGGGCAACGCGAGCATGAGTCTGCGTTCGCTCGTCGAGTGGGGCATCGTCTCGCGCACGCACAAGCGCGGCGAGCGGCGGGAGTTCTTCGTCGCCGAGCAGGACATCTGGACCATGTTCCGCATGATCGTCCGCGAGCGCATCCGCCGGGAGGTCGATCCGCTGCTCACCAGCCTCTTCGAGATCCGCGACCTCACCGGCACGCGCTCGGGCCGATCCGGCGAGGATCAGTTCCGCGCGCACAACGACCGCATCGACAGCCTGACCTCGTTCTTCCAGATCATCCAGGTCTTGGGCGAACGCTTCGCCAGCCCGTCGGGCGAGGGGCTCGACTCGGCGGCGAAGCTGCTGACCGACACGCTGCTGTCCGACGCGCAGCAAACAGGTGCCGACGACGCGTAGCGCCGGGCCCTCCCGCCGGATAGATGTGGCTTGCCTCAGCCGGACTTCTTGCCGAGCAGCAGCCCGACGATCGCGGCGATCACGACCACGCCGACGAGCCCGCCGAGCACCGCCATGAGGTTGCCGCCGACGAAGTCGAGCACGGGCCCGCCCCCGCCGGTCATCGCGAGGACGACCACGGAAATCGCGGTGGCAAGGGCGACCGCGGCGCCGAGTGCCACGCCGCCGGCGATGCCGGACCACGTGCCGTCGTAGACCTCAAAGGCCGCGGGCACCATCGCCACGCCGCCCGCGGCGGCGGCAACGCCCGAGACGTCGCTCTCGGCGCCGGTCGACTCAAAGAGCGCCGACGCTTCGCCGATCTCGCCCTCGTCGCCGGCGTCGTTCTGCGTGTCGCCGCCGCCGTAGAGGTCGTCGAGCAGGTCCGCGCCGAGGGAGGTGTCGTCGCTCTCGCGGGT
Organism: uncultured Phycisphaeraceae bacterium; assembly: GCA_964415125.1. Taxonomy (GTDB): domain Bacteria; phylum Planctomycetota; class Phycisphaerae; order Phycisphaerales; family UBA1924; genus CAYQAD01. The sequence continues at coordinate 2,088 of CAYQAD010000303.1, forward strand.
CAGGTCGAGCAGGCCCGAGCCCGAGGCGCCCGCGTCGGCGGCGAACTCGGGGGTGAAGTCCATGCCGTCGGCGACCTGCGTCTGGGCCGAGGGGTCGGCGTCGTCGTCGTCGACATCGAAGATCGAGATGCCCGTGCCCTCGTTGGTGGGCGCATCGCCGCCGCCACTGCCACCCAAGTCGCCGCCGAGATCAACGCCGCTGAGGTCGCCCGCGAGCCCGGGCACCGAGCCCGAGGCTTCGAGGCCGATGTCGAAGTCCGAGCCCTCGAGGTCGATCGCGCTGCCCGAGCCGCCCGCGGTGAGCGGGTCGAGTCCGGAGTCGCCGCCCGCGTCCGAGCCGCCAAGCCCGCTGCCGCCCAGGTCCACCGCCGAGTCGTCGAGGTTGAGCGGGATCATCGAGCCCGACGCCCCGGCCGAGTCGTCGAGCCCGCCGGAGGTGTCGTCGTCGCCGGCGATCAGGTCGATCTGGTCGGTTTTGAAGACGAGGGCGTTGGAGGAGTCGCGGAACTCCTGCAGCTGGCCGCTCGAGGCCATGCCCTGCACCTCTTCGGTGCTCATGCCGAGCTTCGCAGCCGCTTCTTCCAGCGAGTAGAACATCTTGGCCATGACAGCATCTCCAACGTCTTCAGCCGATTCGGGTGGCGCCTCGCGCCCAGCGGCCCCCACTGTAGCGTCCGCAACCCCCGACCAGCACGCCGAGGGCCCCGCGGCCCGGCACGCCGTGCCGCACGCCTTCCCGGTGGAGCGCTACGAGATCGCCCATCCCAGGGTTCCGCCCGAGCTCGAAGGGCTCCGCATCCTGCATCTGACCGACCTGCACTCCCGAGGCCCCGTTCGGCGACGCTCGCCCCTCGGCCGGCTGCTCGCCCAGCTGCCGGGGCTCGAGATCGACCTCGTCCTGCTGACGGGCGATTACCAGGACCATCCGGGCGATGAGCCCCACGCGGCCGAGGCGCTCGAGGCCCTCGCGTCGGCCTGGTCGCCCCGCCTCGGGGCGTGGGGCATCTGGGGCAACCACGACACCGAGGCCCTCGCC
>CAYQAD010000304.1:0-3122 GCA_964415125.1 uncultured Phycisphaeraceae bacterium
CTCCGACCTCGACCCCGACACCCAGTCGGCCCTCATCATCGACTACCTCACCGCGGACACCCCCCTCGCCCAGCTCGCCCTCGACCACGGCATCCCCCTCCCCGCACTCCTCGACCTCATCGAATCGCCCGACATCGCCGCGCTGCTCGAGCGCCTCCAGCGCGCAGCCGCCCGCCGCGCCGAGCTCGCCGCCGCCGACCGGGCCCACGCCGCAACCCTCGCCCTCGACCGCGTCCTCATGGCCGCCACCGCCAGCACCGAGACCCAGCGCCGCGCCGCCACGACACTCCTGCGCCACAACCCCAAACCCCCGCCCACGAGCCCACGCCGATCGCCCCGTACACTCAACTCGTGGACGAACCCATCGACCCAACCAACCCATTCGACGAAGGCCCGTTCGACGACGACCCCTTCGACGGCGACGACGCGCCCTTCGGCGGCGACGGCTCATTCGGCGGCACCGGCGACGACGAGCCCGGCCGAGAGACCGTCCACGTCAACTTCGCCACGCCCATCCCCGTCTTCGTCATGCCCGAGGTCACCCTGCTCCCCCAGCAGGTCACACCCCTCCACATCTTCGAGCCCCGCTACCGCCAGATGGTCACCCACGCCCTCGACGCCGCCGGGCTCATCGCCATGGCCATCGCCGCGCCCAACGTCCAGGCCGACGAGTACCAGAAGAACCCGCCGATCAAGCCCTGCGTCTGCGTCGGCCGGATCGTCCAGCACGAAAAACTCCCCGACGGCCGGTACAACATCCTCCTCCAGGGCGTCTGCCGCGCACGCATCGCCGAAGGGCTCAACCCCGACGAGGACCACCTCTACCGCCGGGCACTGCTCGAACCCATCCACGACACCCAGGCCGACGACGACCTCCTCGCCGACACCCGCGCCTGGCTCAGCCACCAGCTCGACGCCGGCCCGCTCGCCGAGCTCACCGCCGCCGAGCCCATCCTCGAGTACGTCCGCTCCGACGACGTCCCCACCCACGCACTCCTCGAACTCGTCGGCTTCGCCCTGCTCCCGCCCGGCGACCTCCGCTACCGCCTCCTCTCCGAACCCTCCGCCGCCACCCGCGCAACCCTCATCCACGCCGAGCTCGACCGACTGAGCCGAACCATCTCCCGCGCCAGACGCCAGAACACCGACGACTGGCCCAAGGGCTGCGCCTGGAACTGACCCCAGCCCCACATCACCCGCCCCCAGAGCTCCACAGGCCCGATTTCCGTCACGCCAAGGTCGCAAATCCCGCCCGAGGCCACTTTCCGCTTGCAACCGAAGCTAGCAGTCACCAACATACTCCCAGACGAACCCACCGCCGAGCGGGAAACCCAGGTCCACCCCGCCGCATCGAAACCGGGCGACGCCTCCCCATGACGCCGCCCCACCAGGAGCCCACGCCATGACCGCAGCACGCAACCGCATCTCCGCCCGCCGATCCCTCGCGCTCGCCGCGGGCCTTGCGCTCGTCGCCAGCACCACGGTCGGCTGCAACAACGCGGGCGAGGGCGCCGTCTCCGGCGCCGCACTCGGCGCACTCGGAGGCCTCGCCATCGGATCGCTCTCGGGCGACGCGGGCACCGGCGCCGTCATCGGTGCCGTCGCCGGCGGCCTCGGCGGCGCGGTCATCGGCGACCAGAACGAGCGCAACGGCCGAACCAGCGACTGGCCCTAAACCCAGCACCCACGCACACGATCCGACCTAAAACGAGTTCGACCCATGCCGCGGCCGCTCGCCCTTCGGCGTCGGCTCGCGCATCGCCTCCCGGCACGCCGCCGCCAGCGCCTGGTGCAGCTTCTCATGGTCTGGATGCGCATCGAGCCGCTCGATCAGCTCGTCGACCCGCCACGCCGGCGCGAGCCCCGCGTCGACCGACCGGATCGCCGCGTCGCCCAGCGCCTCGAGCGACGCCTGCATCCACGCGGCCCAGTCCGTGCCCGCGAGCATCGACGCCTCGAACGCGTCCTTGCGGATGCCCGTCTCCATGCGCTCGAGCGGCACAGGGGGCGCGACCTTCTCCCGCAGCGTGAGCACGCCCGGGCCGATGGGGATGCTGCCGACCGAGACGATGGGCCATGAGCCGTCGCGGGTCATGGGCTCGCGCGTCAACACGACGACGGGGACGCGGCGTCCTTCGGCGGTGTCGCGGAGGGCCCGGCCGTCGATGCCCAAGGCGGGCGGCTCGAGGATGTAGACGCCCGGCTCGACCACGGCGGGACGCTCGCGACAGACCGTCGGCCCGCCGCGGGCCTCGGCCGCTTCGTACGCCAGATGCCGCTTCTGCCGGCGGGCTTCTTGCAGGGGCATGACGATGCGGCTCATGCGCTCGAAGTCGCCCAAACGGCGCGCGCGGTCGAGCGCTTTGAGGCAGAGCGATTCGGTCTTGTAGTAGTCGGTCGCCTCGAGGGCGTGGCTTGCCCGCTCCATCAGGTCGTCGATGGGGTTGCGCGAGACGCCTGCGACGTCGGTGTCGTCGACCTTGGTGAGGCGCGCGATGCGCAAACTGGCATGGGTCTGGTCAGTCGCGGGCGGCATCGATCACCTCGGCCATTTTGTGCATGAGGGACTGCCACTGCTCGGCGCGCTGATCGAGGTCGTAGGCGAGCACGTCGCCGAGGGCGGAGGGGTCGTCGGCGGAGAGGGCGCGTTGGAGCTCGGCGAGGTCGGTGCGGAGGGCGTCGATGGCGGACTCGGCGGTGATGGACTGATCGGGGCCGGCGTCGAGGGTGACGGTGTTGAGGTCGAGCTCGAGGAGGGCGGAGCCGTCGGCGACGGCGCGCTGGGCGGCGGACCAGATTTCCATGGCTTCGGAGAGGTGGGTGCGGGCGTGGTCCATGCGGCCTGCCTGGACCTGCTCGGCGGCGGCGGCCTGGCTTGCGCGGAGGTGCGGGATGGCTTCGGCGACGTCGAGGACGACGGTGCGGACCATTGCCTTGGGCTCGGCGGAGGTGAAGCGGAGCTCGGCGGCGGCGAGTGGGTCGGTGGTGGGCTCGGCGAGGAGGTCGTTTGGGAGGGGCGAGCCGTCGGCGGTGGCCTCGACGACGATTCGGCCCTGGCTCGCAGCGGCGACGGAGGCGGCCTCGAGCGCGGGCTGGAGTCCGGGCGCGGCGACATCGAGGGG
>CAYQAD010000305.1:0-3122 GCA_964415125.1 uncultured Phycisphaeraceae bacterium
GCCGATGTCGTGGAGAAACCCGCACCGCCGCGCGAGCCGGCCGTTCAAGCCAAGCTGCTCGGCGATGATCTGGCACAGATACCCCACCTCCACCGAGTGCCGGAGCACGTTCTGCCCGTAGCTCGTCCGGTACGCCAGCTTGCCCATCGCCTCGACGATCTTCGGGTTCACGTTCCGCAGGTTCGCCTCGAGCACCGCGTCCTTGCCCGCCTTGATCACCTTCTCGTTGATCTCGCTGCGCACCTTCGCGATGACCTCCTCGATCCGCGTCGGGTGCAGCCGCCCATCGGCGATCAGCCGCTCGAGCCCCTCCACCGCCACCGCCTGGCGCACCTTGTCGAAGCACGACACCACGATCACCCCCGGCGTGTCGTCCACGATGATGTCCACGCCCGTCGCCTTCTCGATCGCCCGGATGTTTCGGCCCTCACGCCCGATGATCCGGCCCTTCATGTCGTCCGAAGGGATCGCCACCGTTCGCACCGTCGACTCGCTCGTGTGCTCCGTCGCGTACCGCTGGATCGCCGCGAGCGTGATCTCCCGCGCCTCCTCCTTCGCCTTCTCCTCGGCCTCCTCCACCACCTTCCGCGTGACCTTCGCCGCCTCGATCCGGCTGTCCTCAGCGATCCGCGAAAGCAGCTGCTCCCGCGCCTCATCAGCCGACAACCCCGCGACCTCGTGCAACTTGTCGGTCTGCTGCGCAATCAAACTGTCCAGCTCCGCGTTGCGATCAACGACCTTCTGCTCGCGGTCGGCAAGCCCGGATTCCCGCTCGTCGAGCTTGCCCTCCCGGGCCTCGAGCTGGTCCTCCTTGCGCTGCGTCACGTCCTCACGCTTGGTCAGCCGGCGTTCCAGATCGCGCATCTCGTTGCGCTGCGTCTTCAGGTCGGCCTCGAACTTCTCCTTGCGATCAAGCGCCGCCTTCTCCGCGTCGAGCCGGATCCGCTCCGCCTCGTTCTTCGCGTCCGCCTTGCCACGCTCCACCAGCGCCTCGGCCTCGGCCCGCGCCGCCGCGATCGACCGCCCGCCGATCGCCTTGATCGCCACCACGCCAAGACCCAGACCAACAAGAAGCCCCGCGATACCAATCAGCGCCGCCATCGGCGAGGTCACCGCGAGCAGCGACCCCGTCGGCAACGCCGCCGACGTGTGTGCCATATCGAGCATGTCGAGCATGTCCGCCCGTCCTTCCGAGAGCCGCCGCGCGCACGCGGGCAGCCCATCAATCGGCCGGACGCAGTCTGCCAGTGCCGCTCGGAACCGATCGGGCGATTGCCGATCCACCACGCAAGCCCAGCCCGCACGCCGACGCGCCCGACGTGCACGCAGCCGGACAACACCAACGCAGGCACGCCGCATGGCACCCAAGATCGCCCCCACGCATGTCGGCAGGAGCGGCGGGCTCGGCAAAGCTGTGGGCCCACGCCGCGAGGTCTCGCGGCCATCGGCCCAGATCGGAAGCGCCGGCCCAAAGAGACGGGTCGGCGGGGGGAGTGCGTTCGAGCGGTCGGCAAGGCTGCCGGCCGAGGGGTGCAAATCGAACGGAGCGCCACGCGCCCCGCAAACGGAGCATACCCAACACCCCCTCGGAGCGTGGCAGAACCCGACCCACCCCAGCACCAAACCCAGCACCAAACCCGCCACCAACCCCGCCCGCCGGGCCCAGACTCGACCCAACCCCCCGCTCGGCCCGATAGAGTCATCCAACACCGAAACAAGCCCCACGGAGCCCAACCCATGCCCCGCGCGTTCTTCCGCACCCTCGCCGCCACCAACCCCATCGCCTCCGCCAGCCGCCGGCTCGCCCGACTCAGCCTCCGCCGCCTCGCCCCGGCCCTGCTGCTCGCCGCCCCCCTCGCCACCGTGGGCTGCTCGAGCGACTCGGCCTTCATGGTCGACCCCGTCGGGCCGGCCATCCCCGCCGGCGCCCCCCTCGCACTCGACGTCGAGAACGCCTTCGGCTCGGTCAACGTCGTCGCCGCACCCCGCATCACTGAGCCCACCGTCGAGGCCCGCCTCCGCACCGTCCAGTGGACCGGCAACACCGACCCCGCAACCAAGGGCCGAGACGCCTGGGTCTCCGCCGAGACCGTCGAGCAGGGCGGCCGCTACATCCTCCGCATCCTCTCGGACACCCCCGCCGCCGACGACGCCGCCGACCAGCGCGTCCAGATCGACCTCATCGTCCGCCTCCCCGCGTGCGACGGCATCATGATCCGCAACGCCGGAGGCCCCGTCCGCGTCAAGGGCGCACGAGGAGCCATCGACATCGCCAACGGCACACCCTCACTCCCCGGCGGCATCGTCGAGTACCGCACCAACCACGCGATCGTCGACCCCGTCACCATCACCTCGACCGACCACCACGTCCTCTACTTCGTCGGCCCGGGATCCACCGGCGTCCTCGATCTCGAGTCGGGCGTCGGCAAGGTCGAGGTCGACCAGCACTTCGGCGTGATGGCACAGGTGGTGCCCACCCCCACCACCTACGACGCGGTCTTCAACAACGGCACAAACCCCGTCGTGCTCACCGCACCACAGGGCAAGGTCGAAGCCCGATTCATCGAAAACGCCGCCGAGTACCAGTCCTTCGTGGCAGGCCTCCGCGCCCCGTAACGCGCGGCAAGGCACCCAAGAGCCAAAGGCCAACGCGCACGCCGCCTCCCGCCGACGGCCCTACGCCGCGTGCCCAAACCGCGGCGCCCGCCCAAGCCGGGACGACAAGAACCGCGTCACCGTCTCCACCACAAACTGCTTGTGCGACGGGTTGAACGTGAACTCGAACGCGCAGCCCGCGTACCGCTGCTGCGTGCTATCCAAGTGGCTGTGCGCGATCCGCGCCGTCAGCCCGACAGGCTCCGGGATGTGCGGCGTCAGCCAGAGCCGCGTCCACACGAGCCGTGCGTTCTCCAGCGCCGACGCGTGCTCAGGCTCAACAACAAGCCCGAACCCGCCGCCGCCGATGTTGAGCAGCCGCGCCTCGAACTTAGGACCGACCTCCGGCAGCACGAGGGCCGCATCGGGATCGTTCGTTGCACGCGAACCCTTCGCGATCGAGTCACGCACCAGCGATCGGCTCGCCATCTCCGCCGCGACCACCGTCGTCGGATCCAGCAGCGGCC
>CAYQAD010000306.1:0-3118 GCA_964415125.1 uncultured Phycisphaeraceae bacterium
AAAGAGAAAATTGCAAAGGGCAGACAGATCTACGAGTTGATGTTGGAAAAGGCGAAGAACTTCCCGCCGCCGGTTGGGGCGGATGGAAAGAAGATCGAGCCGTGGCCTCCACCCAGATAGCACTGTGGAATTGGACCCCACGATTTCATCGTGGGCGTGTGGGTTGTCGGAGGGCTGGAAGCGCTCCGCTCCGGGGATGGAGGGAGACAAGGCGGGGGGTTATTGAACAAGGCCTTTAGTGAGGCGCATGAAGGCGGTTTCGAGATTGACGGGTTCTTCCTGGAAGTGGGTGATGCGGAAGCCGTTGTTGATGAGGACGTTTGGGATGTCGGTGTAGACGCCGCCGCCGGATTCGTTGTAGGCGACGTGGATGAGTTGGTCGGCGGAGCCGGCGGTGCCGTCGCCCATGACGACCTCGGCTTTGGAGACGCCCGGCATCTGGGCGAGGACCTGGGTGGCGGCTTCCATGCGTTCGGCGACGGCGACGTGGATGACGTGGCCGACCTTGGCGCGCTTGAGGATGTCGTTGACCGAGCCGGAGAAGAGGAGCTGGCCCTTCTCGATGATGCCGACGGTGTTGCAGAGTTCGGCGAGCTCGTGGAGGATGTGGGACGAGATCAGGATGGTCTTGCCCATGCGTTTGAGTTCTTTGAGCAGTTCGCGGATCTCGATGCGGGCGCGGGGGTCGAGGCCGGAGGCGGGCTCGTCCATCAGCAGGACCTTGGGGTCGTGGAGCAGGACGCGGGCGATGGAGAGGCGTTGCTGCATGCCTCGGGAGAGCGAGGCGACCTCGGCGGTTTGTTTGTAGGTGAGTTCGGTGAGTTCGAGGACGTCGGCGACGACTTTCTTGCGTTGCTGGCCGTTGATGTTGTAGGCGGCGGCGAAGAACTCGAGGTATTCGTGGACGACCATGTCCTGGTAGGCGCCCATGAAGTCGGGGACATATCCGATGAGGGGTCGGATCTGTCGGTTCTGGTATCCGACGGTGAGGCCGTTGATCTGGGCCTGGCCAGAGGATGGCTTGAGGAGTGTGGCGAGGATTTTGATGGTGGTGGTTTTGCCGGCGCCGTTGGGGCCGATGAAGCCGAAGCAGTCGCCCTCGTTGATGGTGAGGTTGAGTGCGTTGAGCGCGACGAGGTCGTTGTAGCGCTTGGTCAGGTTGATCGTTTCGATCATGGGCACGGGGTTGGTCCTTACGGCTGGTCGGTGTCGGCTTCGGTGTCGGGTTGGTTGTTGGCTTCGTTTTGGGCGGGCTGGAACTCGGCGCCGAACCATTCGGGCGGTGCGTCGGGGAGCGGGTAGATCCAGGTGACCATGGTCAGGCCGGACGCGGGGGCCGGCTGGTTATCGACGTAGAGGGGGTATGGGATGCCGTCGGGCGAGGCGTCGGAGGGTTCGACCTCGACGAAGCCGACGATGATGAGGCAGGGGGTGGTGAGCCAGCGTCCAAGGTCGAGGCCGTGGGTGGAGAAGCGGCGGGCGAGGCGGTTGGCGACGGTGTCGCGGTCGTCTCGGTAGTTGGGCGGCGCGAACTGGGAGAGGAAGCGTGCGGCGATGAGGCGGTCGGGGAGGGGGCGTCCGGCGTTGGGGTTCAGGGCGAGTTGGTTGATGCCATCGCGGACGGCGCCGCGGAAATAGTCGAAGCGGACGGAGTCGCGGACGGCTTCGGTGGTGGTGACGGTGGAGAGGTCGAGGAGTTGGCCCGGCATCCAGCGGTTGTCGGGGAAGCGCGGGGCGAGGACGAGGGTGCGGGCGGTGGGCTCGCCCCGGTTGGGCACGCCCGCGCGGCGGAGCGGGGTCTGGCCCTGCGAGAGGATGAAGCGGACGTTGGTGAGGGGCGCGGGCAAGTCGTGAGAGACGATGCCGTTCAGGGATGCGCCGTCGCGGGTGATCACGGCGCGTTCGAGGACGCCAGTCTGTTGTTGGACACTGGGGAACTGCCAGTCGGTGTTCGGGGCGACGTCGGCGCGGAACTGCTTGATGGTGGCGCGGGTGGGGACGGTGATGGTGTCGGGCTGGCGTGATTGGATGATGTAGGAGGTGTTGTCGGGGAAGCCCTTGTTCCAGCCGACGGAGGTGGCGGGTGGGTCCCACGGTGTGAGGAGGGCGTCAGAGCGGTCGCGGAGTGTGTTGGTGTCTTCGGGGGCGGGGTTGAGCGAGACGGTGGAGCGGCCGTAGGAGGGGAGCATGATGCTGACCCAGGAACGGGCCCTCGCGGTGATGTCGTCGGAGTCGGGCGACTGGACGGCGTCGATGATGGTCAGGTGGGTGGCGGCGACGCGTTTGGGGCGGAGGGTGGTCGCGCCGGCCCAGGCGAGGGCGGTGAAAGCGGCGGTGCAGGCGACGAAGGCGACCCACGCGTGGTGGTGCAGGTTGCGTTTCTTGAGGACGAAGTACCCGATCGGGCCCGCGATGAGCCAGTAGGAGATGAAGACCACGAGCCCGAAGAGGATGCCCTGGACGGCGCGTCCGGTGCTGTCGATGGCGGAGGAGATGTCGTGGTCGAAGTCGACGGGCGAGCGTGACTGGGCGTCGCCGCGTTCCTGCTGGGTGAGTTGTTCGGCGCGGCGGAGGTCGCCTCGGCGGCCGAGCACGCGGTGCCAGAGCGCGTCGGCGTCGGGGAGGTTGAATCGGCGGAGCGGGCCGGCGGTGAGGTCGATGCCGACGACGGTGACCGCGCCGAGCCCGATGACGCGGCGGACGGCGATGGTCTCGCCTTCGGGCGTGCTCAGGATGGTCTGGGCGTCGAGCGGGTCGGCGTTGTCGGCGGGTTGGAAGGTGTGGATGACGGCGTTGGTCGGGAGGGGGACCTCGGCGGACTCGGTGAGGAGGGGGCGGAGGATGCTCAGGTCGTAGCCGTCGCGTCGGGTGGGGCGGGCGATGTCGGGGAGGATGTCGGAGAGCGGGTGGGCGGCACCGAACCAGGGGTCACCCGCGGGGGGGAGGGTGATGACGAGGTGCCCGCCGCGGTTGATCCAGGCGCGGATGGCGCGGGCCTGCTCGGGTGTGAGGGCGGTGGGCTCTGTGTTGCGGGTGGTGGACTCGGTCCAGGCGATGACTGAGGTGGCGGCGAGGCCCTGCCATTGGTCGGGAAGGGCTGGGATGTTGGCGCCGGCGG
>CAYQAD010000307.1:0-3094 GCA_964415125.1 uncultured Phycisphaeraceae bacterium
ATCGACCTCCGCGGCTTCTCCCTCAACGGCAACGGCAGCACCGACCACGCGATCACCAGCACCGAGTTCAACATCACCGTCCGCAACGGCTCGATCACCGGCACGGGCGACACGGCCATCGAGATACTCAATGACAACGCCGTCGTCGAGAATATCTCGTTCCGCAACGCCGATGGGCTCGGCGGCACCGCCGTGGACTTGGGCAGCGCGGGTACGGTCCGCAACTGCACCTTCCAGTTCGGAGGGCGAATCCACAGCGGACCGGGCTCGCTCATCGCGCAGTGCACCTTCGACAACGTTCGCGAGAGCCTCGATCTCGGCAACGGCTCCGTTGCCACCGACGTCACCATCGTCGGTCGCGGCACGGCCAGCGGAAACACACTCATCAGCCTTGGTGACGGCTGCACGCTCAACCGCGTGCACGTGACAAACGCCTTCAACAGCGGTGTCCAAGGCGGGAGCAACTGCGCCGTGATCGATTCATCGTTCACAAACCCCGATTCGGCAAGCAACACGGGCCTGAGCCCCGTCATCGACTTGGGCGAAGGAGCACTCGCCCGGGGTGCGCACGTCTCGAACTGGGGCGGCACCGGCATCCTCATCGACTCGGGCACCATCGAGGGGTGTGTCGTCCGCAACACATCGGGGACCGGGATCTCCGCGCAGGACGCACGCATCGCCGGCTGCCTGATCGAGGGCTGCAATGTTGCAATCGACACGAACCGCTCCGCGATCATCGATTGCATCGTCCTCAACTCATCGAGCGTCGACTTCGCGGTTGTGGCCGACGCCCAGACACTTGTGGCCAACTGCTTGATCGCCGCAAACGTCGGCAACGCGCTCCAGCTCGGCTTCAACAGCGAGGCGCGCGGCAACCGTCTCCGCGGCAACAACGGCGGCATCGTCGCGACCGACGACACCCGCGTCGTCAACAACCACCTCGACAGCGACTCCATCCTCGTCACCGGCAGCGACAACGTGATCGATGGCAACACCATCACCGATCAAGCCACCGCGATCGATGTCGATGGCACAGGCAACCTGATCATCCGCAACCGGATCACCGGCTCCGCCGCGAACTACAGCATCGTCGCAGGCAACAGCGTCGGCACCATCCGCACGACGCCCGTCGGCGCCGGACCACTGGACAACCTCGCGTTCTGAACATCACGATCCGAAGGGGGACCACCATGCTGTGCCAGGCCCGCATTCGCAACGCGCATCTCGTGCTGATCGCGTCGCTCACGTCTTTCGCCCTCGCCGGCCCGCTCACGCCGCCCTCGGGCTCGCCCGCCTCAACCTACAAGACCCTGCACGAGGTCAACCCCTCGCGCCCGATCGACTCGCTCGCGGTGAACCCCGCCAACGGCGCGTTCATCATCCGCGATCCCGGCGCGTTCCACCTCACCAATCACATCAACCTTTCACCCGCGGACACCGCCGCGATCGAAGTCCGCGCCTCCGACGTGCTCATCGACTTCCGCGGCTTCCGCGTTCGCGGCACGGGTGCCAACGCCGACGCCGTGCTCGTCCTGAGCGGAAATCACCGCGTGACACTCCGCGACGGTGTCGTCAGCAACCTCGGCAACGGTGAGGTGCTCGACGCCGGCATCGCAGACGGCTGCGTCGTCGAAGACATGCGAATCGAGGCCGTCTCGACCAACGGCGGCGTCGCGGTCTTTGCCCGCGACGGCCTGCGCGTGCAACGATGCACCTTCAACAACGCCGGCCGCGTCTGGGCAAACGACGGCCTGCTGCTCACCGACGTTTCGTTCATCGAGTCGCGCGAGGCGATCCTCGCCGGCGACGCCTCGGTCATCACCGATGTCACGCTCACGGGCCGCGGCGGGTCGACCATCAACAACGAACTGATCCAGGTCGACGACGCGGCGGTCATCCAGCGCGTCTCGATGACCGGCGCGTTCCACCCCGCGATCGAGGCCGGCGATAACGCGAGCATCAGCGACTGCGTCTTCCACAACGACGACCAAAGCACCACCTTCGCCGCCACCGTCGTGACCGGTGTCGCGTCGTCGGTCACCAACGTCCACATGCGCAACTGGGGCGGGATCGGCACAAACAACGGCTCGATCGTCTCCCACTGCTCCGTTTGGGGCGCACCCGGCGTGGGCATCAGCGTCGTCTACGGCCGCGTCGATTCGTGCCGCCTCGCCACCGTCGGCGGCACCAACATCTCCGCCTCCGCCTCCGTCGTCACCGACACACGCATCGACAGCATCAACGCAAGCCTCGGCATCCTCGCCGGCTTCGAGAGCATCCTCATCAACAACCGCATCGTCGGACCATCCGTTGGCATCGACATGACCAACGGCTCGATCGCCGAGGGCAACATCCTCAACACCAACGCCACCGCCGGCATCATCATGCGCAACACGTCACGCGCCACCAACAACACCTTCCGCACCGCGGGCCTCACCGTCAGTGGCACCGACAACCTCATCACCGGCAACGTCTTCGTCGGCCCCTCGCCCCAGAACCTCAGCGTCACCGGCACCGGCAACCTCATCTACTCCAACCACTGCTTCGGCAGCGTCTTCAGCTTCGCGCCAGGCAACAGCTTCGGTGCGATCCTCGGCGGTGGCGGCGTCATCAACGCCACCAACCCGTACCACAACTTCCAGTACTGATCCCGCCCACAGCGTTCGACCGCACGCACGAGAGAGAACCACATGCGCACGCCCAGCCTCGTCGCCGCCCTCACACTCGCCACCACCGCACTCGCCGGCCCGCTCACGCCGCCCCCCGGCCCGCCGTCGCCGACCAACAAGACCCTCAACCAGGTCGAGCCCTCGACCCCCGTCGAGACACTGCCCGGCGATGCCAACGCGCTGCACATCATCAGCGAGCCCGGTGCCTACCACCTCACCGGCAACATCGAGGCGGCCAACCTCGCACGCATCATCGAGATCACCAGCACGGGCGTCACCCTCGATCTCCGCGGATTCCGCGTCCGCGGCGACGCCACCGTCGACGCGATCATCGAGTCCAACAACATCGGCATTACGGTCCGCAACGGCACGATCTCCGGCGGCGACGAGTTCGGCCTGCGCCTCTCGGGCTTCGGGCACATCGT
>CAYQAD010000308.1:0-3086 GCA_964415125.1 uncultured Phycisphaeraceae bacterium
GCTTCTGGAGGATGAAGCCCTCGCCGCCGAAGAGGCCCGCGCCGATGCGCTTGTTGAAGAACATGTTGACCTCAACGCCGCGGGCGCCGCAGAGAAACGCGTCCTTCTGGCAGATGATCTCGCCGCCGTGGTCGAAGAGCTCAACGGGAATGACGTGCCCGGGGTAGGGCGCGGCGAAGGCGACGTCGCGCCGCTGGCTCGCGTTGTTGGCGAACATCGTGATGAAGAAGGACTCGCCGACAACCACGCGTTTGCCGGCCTCGAAGAGCTTGCCGAAGATGCCGCCGCTGTCTTGCTTCATCGAGAGGCTGGTGCCCATCTCGACGCCGTCTTCCATGTACATCATCGAGCCCGCATCGGCGACGGCCGCCTCGCCGGGGTCGAGCGTGATGACGACGGCCTGGAGGTCGTCGCCGATGATGCGATGGTCGAGCACGTCCGCTGCCATGGGTGGGTTCCTTCGTCGACGGTTGATTCGGATTCGAGCCGCCACGCTTTCGCGTAGGACCCTCAATCGTAGCGGATTCGGTAGGTGAGCTTGCCGTCGCGGTCGCGCCGCCACTCGATGCTCGGCGTGGTGCGCAGCCCCGTGACGCGGATGCTCGGCGGCACGTCGCGCTGCGCGGGGCGGCGGAGCTCGTAGGCGGTCTTTCCGCGACGGCGATCGGAGGGGGGCGGGTCGAACATGCCGTCGTCGCGGGCGGCGAGCGATCGGCTCGAGCCGTGGCTGCCGGCGATGACCATGCGGAAGCTGCGGCGTTTGAGCTGGTCCTCGAGCTCCTCCATGGAGGTCGGCGTGACGTCGCGCTCGTGCAGGCCCGAGAGGCCCTCGGCAAAGAACCGCAGGCGGTCGGTCGCGGTGAAGAGCGCGTCGGGCTCGACGGACTCGATGTGGTTGGTCCACGCGCGGGTGAGCGATGTGAGGTCGCGCGTGCCGAACGCCTGCTCGAACGCACGCTCGGGCTCGACGCCGCGCGAGATAGCACGAAGGTAGTTCTCGAAGCGGTCGGCGTGCTTGCCGCGCTGGCCGTGGAGCAGGAAGTGCACGAGCGACCAGGACTGGTCGTAGAGCACGCCGGCCCGGGGATCGCCGGTGCGGACCGCGGCGTTCCACTCGTCGTTGGTCATCGCCATGAGGTCTTCGAGTGGGAAGGTCATGCCGGCGTCGTGGGCGGCTCGGACCTCGTGGATGCGGTCGGCGCTGGCGCCGCCGAGCACGAAGCGTTCCTTGACGAACAGCCCATCGCCGAAGTACTCGGCGAGCCCCTCGTTGACCCAGACGGGCAGGCCGGGGCTGATGTGCGTGTGCGCGAAGAGGTGGAAGCCCTCGTGCTGAAGCGTCGAGTGCATGCGCGCCAGTCCCTGCGGCTCGAGGTAGCTCGCCACGCCCGCGTCGGGGCCCGAGACGTAGAAGAGGCCCGCGGTGTTGGTCGCGTCGATGCCCTCGCGGCGGAGATGGGCGAGATAGGCGTCGGCCTCGGCGAAGACCGCGAGATGGAGCCGCTTGGCGTTGTTGTGGCCGAAGGACGCGAAGCGCTTGGCGAGCGCATCGTGCATCGCGTCGACGCGCTCGATGATCGGCGCCGCCTCGCGCGGCGGCAGGTCGGTGATGACCTCGTAGTGACGCGATGGGGACCGCGGCGATGCGCCGGCAGCGGGCGGCGCTGGCAGCAGCGCGTGGAGCAACGCCGCGAGCGCGATGGCAATCGCCGCCTTGGCCGCGGTGCTCGCCATGTTGCAGCTAGTCATCTTCGGCGGGGCCGACCGGCGTCTCGGGCGCGGGGTTGCTCGAGCGGGCGGGGGGCGATGGATCGTCGGGCCGTTGGATGATCGGCTTCGGCTGGATCTCGCGGATCTCGCGTTCCTTGCCCACGGCGACGAGGACTTGTCTCATGCGCTGCTGCTGCCACTCGTTGCCGTTGACCGACATGTCCTGACAGAAGGCGAGGATGTCGTCGTGGCCCGCGGCGTAGTTGACGAAGAGCCTCGATGCGGCACCGGCGAACTCCTCGGCCTTGTTTGGCCCGGTGCGCTGGAACTCGGTCACGCCCATCGCCGGTGCCTTCAGGGGCTCGGCCATGCGATGGAGGAAGGCCGTGTCGCCGCCGCCGAAGTACGAGTACGCGAGGGCGACGAGCACGATCTCGCTGTCCACGTCGGTGGTCTTGAGGTCGTCGGGCTCGTTCTCGAGGAAGTACTGGATGGTGCGGCGATCGCGCTCGCGGGCGGTCTTCATGCGCTCGGCGAAGAACTCGTCGGTGTCGTCGAGCCCGCTCCACCAGATCGCGTTCCAAAGCAGCCAGCGTTCGGCCTCGTTGCCATCGCGGAGGATCGCGTCCCACTCGCGGTACTTGTCGGGATGCGTGCGGACGATCTCGGCGAAGAAGGCCGAGAGGATGACGAGGGGTCGGTTGCCCGAGAGGCGGCCGAACTCGCTGTAGGCGACGATCGCGGCGGGCACGCGCTCGGGATCGAGCGTGGTGCGATAGGTGGCGAACCACTCGTTGAGCTCGGCGACGGTCGCGAAGCGTTCGAGACCGGCGAGGCTGAAGTCGTCGGTCGCTGCGGCGCCCTGCGCGTCTTGCGCGATCGCGCGATGGGGGGCGAGGCCGATCGCTGCGGTTGCCGCGACCGCGATCGCGGCGGCCGTCCACAGGCGTGTCGTGTTGGGGGCTGAGCGATGGGGCGGGTGCATGGGCATGTGGATCGGCCGATCGGGGGCGGGGGTTGGGCGGAAGCGGACGTTTCGCCGCGCACGATACCGCGCGGCCTTGCTTGGCCGATGCGGCGCGTGGCGGCGTTGCGCGGGGGTGATTGAGGCTGGGCCGACGGGGTCAGCCGAGCCGGCTCGCTGCTCAATACAGGATGTTGGCGAAGGGCCCGGCCCCGTTGACCGCGGCGCTGCCCGAGACCGTGGCGGCGATCGTGTTGGTGCCGACGACGGCGATCGTGCCGCTCGAGAACATGTTGCGGATGACCAGATTGCTGCTCGAGTCGATGATGATGGGGTTGGGCCCGGCGTCGGTGATTGTGTTGCTGTCGATGACGTTGTCGGCGCCGAAGGCGCGGATCGGGTCGCCGTCGAG
>CAYQAD010000309.1:0-958 GCA_964415125.1 uncultured Phycisphaeraceae bacterium
GTTCTGCGATTCTGTGCGGGTGGACGCCCTCGCCACCTATCTCGTCCAGGCCATCACCGCGACGCCGGCTGCGGACATGTCGGGCGCTGACCCGACCGACGCGACCACAGCCGCGGGGCGGGGCGTCTTCCTGCTCTTTGCCGTCGCGATGCTCGGACTCTCGATCGTCGCGGCGCTGCTCTTCTGGGCCGCCCTCCGCCATCGTCGCCGCGCCCGGTTCGGGATGCAGTCGCACCGCACGCCCGCCGCGATCGACGAGCCCGTCGACCCCTGGGCCGAGGCCGGCAAACGCCTCGACCCGCCCAACCCGGACAACGACGCGACCGACATCATCGACTCGCCCGACCCGCCGAAGCCCTAGCCCGAACGTCGAAGCCCGAACGTCGAAGCCGAGCCCGCCACGGCGCGCTCGAACCCAGTGCTCGAACCGGACGCTCAGCCCCAGTGCGTGAACACGCCTTCGTATCCAGCCCCTACGCTCGGGCATGACCAGCACGCGACCGCACGTTCTCATCACCGGAGCCGCCAAGCGCGTCGGCCGGGCGACCGCCCTCGCCTTTGCCCGCCGCGGCTGCGACGTGACCATCACCTACCGCACCAGCCACGACGAGGCCCGCGACGCGTTGGCCGACCTCGCCGCACACAAGATCAAGTCCCACGCCGAGCAGCTCGACCTCGACGATCTCGACGCCGTCGAAGACCTCGGCCGCTCGCTCGCCGAATCGGGCCAACGCCTCGACGTGCTCGTGCACAACGCCTCGATCTACTTCCCCACGCCCTTGGACGAGACCGACGCCGAGCGCGCGCTCTCGCTCTACCGCGTCAACGCGCTGGCTCCCCTACTGCTCACCAAGCACCTCGCGCCGCTGCTCGGAGCCTCGACCCTGCCGGGCGGCGGCTGCGTCGTCGGCATGGGCGACATCCACGCGATGGGCCGCCCCCGCAAGGACTTCGCCGC
>CAYQAD010000309.1:968-3017 GCA_964415125.1 uncultured Phycisphaeraceae bacterium
CCGCCTACTCCATGTCCAAGGCCGCCCTCGTCGAGATGGTCCGCTCGCTCGCCCGCGATCTCGCGCCGCGCGCGCGCGCGGTCGGCGTCGCGCCGGGCGTGGTCGCCTGGCCCGATGAGGGGCACGAGTCCGACGAGGGCTCGCAGCAGGCCTACCTGAAGCGCGTGCCGCTCGATCGCCCCGGCACGCCCGAGGACGCCGCGGACATGATCAGCTGGCTGGCGCTCGACGCGACCTACGTCACCGGGCAGGTCTTCCCGCTCGACGGCGGCCGATCGCTCGCCTGACTATTCCCGCCCGCGCAGGCGACCCGCCAAGTCCGCGCCACGCGGCTCGCCCAGCATCCCCGCCCGCTCGGCAAGCTCGATCGCGCGC
Source organism: uncultured Phycisphaeraceae bacterium (assembly GCA_964415125.1). Classification (GTDB taxonomy): domain Bacteria; phylum Planctomycetota; class Phycisphaerae; order Phycisphaerales; family UBA1924; genus CAYQAD01. The sequence goes on from CAYQAD010000309.1 coordinate 1,344, forward strand.
TCCACCTCGCCCGCGCGCTCGGCCCACAGCGCCGCCTCGAGCGTGAGCGCGGGGTCGGAGGTCGTGTGCCGGACCGCACGCTCGTAGGCCGCGAGAGCCTTGCCCGGTTCGCGCATCATGCCGTAGGCCGCCCCCATCGCCTCGAGCACGCCCGGCTGGGCGCGCTGGGCGTCGTCGAGGCCCTCGAGGACGTCGAGCGCGCGCTGCGGCTCGCCACCGCGCGTGGCAGCCCGCGCCTCGATGACGCGCCACGCCGTGCGCTCGGGCTCGAGCTCGCGCGCCTTCGCCGCGTGCTGCAGCGCCATCGAGACCTTGTTCTCACGCAGCGCCAGCTCTGCGAGCGCGCCCCACGCCACCGCCCGCTCGCCATCGATCACGGTCGCGCGCACGAGCTGGGCCCGCCCGGCGTCGATCTCGCCCTCGGCGATCAACGCCTGCCCGTGGTACAGCGCGTAATCGGCGTTGCCGGGCTCGGCAGCCGCGGCCGCAGCGAAGTGCTCCAACGCCCGCCCGGGCTGCCCCGTCATGGACGCGAGCGTGCCGGCCGTGAACTCCACACCCGCGTCACGCTGCCCCAGCGCGAGCACCGCCTCGTACGCCGAGTACGCCGCGCCGAACTGCTCCTGCTGCATCAGCACGTCGCCGTGCATCCGTCGGATCTCGGCATCGTCCGGGTAGGTGCGCACGGCCTCGGCGAGCACGGCCGACGCCTCGCCCACGCGATCCTCCGCGAGCATCCGGTGGGCCGTGTCGAGCACCGCCGCCGCCGTCTCGGGCGTGGCCACCGCCGGGCCCGCGTCTTCGGGCGTCGGCTCGGGCGTGGTGGGACGCAAGAAGACGATCGCTGCCAAGAACGCCGCCCCGATCACGACCGTGAGGATCACCGCGAGGTTCGCGCCCCCGTCCCGGCTGGCGGGTTGAGTCTCACAGGCCCGTCGCATGCTCTTCTTCATGCCGAACCCTATCGGCCGGATCGGACGCCCAGCCACACCGGCGGCTCACACGCGCGTCACTCCTACACTGCTCGCCATGAGCGAGACCGCCCCTTCCAACGCCGCCAAGCCCGCCTCCACGCACCCTCCGGCGCACCCCTCGGCCGCCCCTTCGGCACCGGCGGGCCCGGGCCTCCCGAAGCAGTATCAGCCTGCCGACCACGAGGACCGCATCCGCGCCCGGTGGGACACATCGGGCGCCTTCCACGCCGACCCCGGTCGCGTGCTGTCCGGCGAGCGGGAGCCCTACTGCATCCTGATCCCGCCGCCCAACGTGACAGCCGTGCTGCACCTTGGGCACGCCCTGAACAACACGATCCAGGACATCCTCGCGCGGGCCCACCGCATGAAGGGCTTCGAGACCCTCTGGCTGCCCGGCACCGACCACGCGGGCATCGCCACGCAGACGATGGTCGACAAGCGCCTCAAGGACGCGGGCGAGCCGGCGCTTGCCGACTACAAGCGCGACGAGGCGACCGGCAAGCACGGGCGGGAGCGCTTCGTCGAGAAGGTCCAGGCGTGGAAGGACGAGTACGAGGCGCGCATCACCGACCAGCTCAAGCAGATGGGCTGCTCCTGCGACTTCGATCGCCAGCGTTTCACGATGGACGAGATCTGCGCGCGCGCCGTGCGCGAGGCGTTCTTCCGCCTCTTCCGCGACGGGCTGATCTCCCGCGGCAAG
>CAYQAD010000310.1:0-3014 GCA_964415125.1 uncultured Phycisphaeraceae bacterium
CGCCTCGAAAAAATCACCGCCCGCCTCGACGACGACCTCGTCACTATCGACGATTCGCTCGTCTCCATCGACGCCCTGCTCAAGTCCATCGACGAAGACCTCACCTCCGTCGAGACCTCCCTCGTCAGCGTCGACAAAGACCTCGACCCCATCAAGGCAAACCTCGCCCAGGTCGACGCCCACCTCGCCTCGCTCCGCAAGACGATCGCCAACATCGACTCGACGATCCCCTTCCTCAAAATCAGCGACGACGAGTCCGCCGAAGCCGTTGACGAGGAAGTCCAGACGATCGAAAGCGAAAACGCGGCACCCGCGCCGACCACGCCCGCCCCGGCGCCCACAACGCCCGAATAGTGTCGCGCGCAACCACCCGCCGCCGCAACCGCGGCGCACGCCAGCTATATCCCAAGCCAAACCCAAGTCCCTAGAGCGGCCGCTCGTTCCACCCGGGGCGAGCCGGCCGCATCACGCCGACCGCCCGAAGCAGCCACCGCCCAAGCCCCACCGCCGCGTGCAGCCGCAGCTTCAGCCGAAGCCGCCGCAACGAAGGGTCATCCGGCGCGATCCGCAGCGCCTGCCGCGCCCAGTACCGCGCCCGAAGCCAGTGCCCATTCTCAATGCTCGCGATCGCGAGGTTGTGCATCGCCGGGAAGAACCGCGGATCGAGCCGCAGCGCCTCGCGCGCGTGCCGCACGCCCTGGTCCCGCTGCCCAAGCTGAAAACGCGCCACCGACAGATGGTGCCGCGCCGCCGCATCGCCCGGCCGCGTCTCCGCAAGCCGCTCGAACACGCTCGCCGCACTCGACGGCATCCCCGCGTCCAAAAGCAACTGCCCAAGCTCATCCGCCGCCACCGCATCATACGACTCGGGCTTCGCCCGATACGCCTTCAGCTCCGCGATCAAAAGCCGCTTCGCCCGCAGCGCATCCTCGCCAACCCCGCGGTCCATCAGCAACCCCGCAAGGCGAGGCCGCGCCCCCGGGTACGCCGCGTCGAGCCGAAGCACCACATCGAGCTGCACGATCGCGTCGTCCCGCACACCCCGGCGCTCCGCCAGATCCGCAAGCGAGAAGTGCGCATCAGGATTGTCAGGCTCAAGCTCCAGCACCCGGTGGTACTTCTCGCCCGCCTCCGCATCCCGATGCATCTCCGCAAGCAACTCACCGAGGTCCAGCAGCGTGTCGATATCGCCCGGATCAAGCCGCAGCTCGCGCAGATATAACTGCCGCGCACGCTCAAGCCGACCCGTCCGCCAATACACATCCGCAAGCCGCGCCTGCACACGAGGCAAGTCCGCATCCAGACGCGCCGCCTCACGCAAGCACCAGATCGCCTTGTCATACAGCTTGCGATCCGTCAGCGAATCCGCCATCGCCGCGTACAGCTCGGCATTCTCAGGCCAAGCCTGCTGCGCCATGTAAAACACAAGCTCCGCGTCGTCGTGCCGCGCAAGCTCCGTCAGCGCCTCGATCCGGTACACCGCAGCCTGCGCCGCCGGCCCGCCATCACGCACGCCGCCCCGCCCAAGCCCCTCGTCGCCCCCGTCCGAGCCCCCGCCCAAGCCCTCATCCGAGCCGCCATCCTCCGCGTGCGCCGAGTCATCCGACCCCGCGCTCCGCTCGACACGCTCAAACCACGCCAGCGACCGCTCGGCCTGCCCCGCCCGCAGCAGGTTGTGACCGATCAACAGCTGCGTCGGCGCATCGTCCGGCTTCAGCTCATTCGCCTTCAACAACGCATCCGCCGCGTCCGCGTGCCGGCCCGCCGCCTCGAGCGTCAACCCAAGATTGAAATGCCACTCGATCTGATACGGGTTCAACGACAGCGCTTGACGCAGCTCACGCTCCGCCTCGTCCCATCGGCCCGCCTCGTACAACTCGTGGGCCCGCTCAACGTGTTGTTCGGCCTCGAACCAGTCGTTCATCGCCGCTCCGGCAACAAGCCCAAATCGCCAACCAAATCGTCGGCCCAATCGCGAATCCCACCCGCACGCCCCAAGGCCCGAGCCCCAGCCGCACGCGAACCTCCGCGACGCCGCCATCGTACGCCCGCCAGCCACAACGCACAATCAGACCCGCACCACCCGCACCCAACCCAAAGCCCAACCCAAAGCCCATCCCAATCGGCATCCAAAGTCGCCCCCACGTATCCTCAGCCGCCAGCCTCCCGCCACACCCCCAAGCCCCCCAATCCCGTGCCGCCACCCCAACGCCAACCCCAGCTCGGCCCCTCCCCTCGCCCGGCCACGCGACGCCTCGCCATCGCGCTCAGCGCGCTGGCCGCACCCGGCATCGCCGCCGCCACCGAGCCACGCTTCCTCCCCCCCGTCGACGCGCCCTCCAGCACACCCGTCGCCGCCGCATCAGCCGCGAGCGCATCCGCAGCCGAGGCCCCGCAAACCCCAACGACCAGCCTCGCCGACCGCCTCGTCGATGCCAACCGCCGCGTCTACATCCTCAGCCCAGAGCCCGAGCGCCCCACCCTCCTCCGCGCCCTGCTCGCCGACCCCATACCCGAGCTCCGCCTGCTCGGCCTCGAGATCGCCGAGCGCGAGCTCAGCTCCGGCCCGCTCACCGACCCCGACATCTCCGCCGCCATCGCCGTCCTCCTCGACGAGCCAAGCCCCCCCGTCCGCCGCCGCGCCGCCCGCATCCTCGAACGACTCAACGACGACGCCGCAACCCAAGCCGTCCTCACCCACGTCGCCACCGAGACCGACCCCAGCACCGCCACAAGCCTCCTCCGCGCCGCCGCACGCTCGCGCTCGCCCGAAGCCCTCGCCGCCGCCAAGCGCTGGATCACCGAGCCCGGCGCGCCCCGCGAAGCCTCCGCCGTCATCCTCGCCCTGGCCCACGACCGCGCCGAGCTCGACGACAACACCAAAGCCACCATCCGCCGAGAGTTCGCCGCCGCCCCGCCCGGCGCGCTGGGCCCCGCCAGCATCCGCCTCCTCGGCGCCATCGCCGACGACCCGGGCCGCGTCCGCGTCGGCACCGCACTCGCCGCGCCCGACG
>CAYQAD010000311.1:0-3011 GCA_964415125.1 uncultured Phycisphaeraceae bacterium
AGCCTCGCGAGCACCCTCACGCACGACACCTGGTTCGAACGGCTCGTCCAGCCCGCTGCGAGCTTCTACCTCATGAGCCAGCACCCGCTGCTCCGCGCCAATCGCCAGGACGCACGCAAGCGCGCGTTCGCCAACGGCCAGTTCATGCTCTTCACCCGGGACGCGTACCGCTCGCTCGGCGGGCATGCAGCCGTCTCGACCGAGCTGCTCGAAGACCTCGCCCTCGCCCGGCTGATGAAGGACCGCGAGATGCCGCAGGGCGTGCTCGTGTCCGACGGCATGGTCACCTGCCGCATGTACGCGACGTGGGCCGAGTTCTGCCGGGGCTGGCGACGCATCTTCATCGAGGGCGCTAAACGCCGCCCGGGCCGGCTGCGCAAGCAGGCGCTGCGCTGCCAGTTCGCCTACAGCATCCTGCCCGCCAGCGCCGTGGCACTCGCGGCGACCGCGCCGCTGCTCGCGACTGGTCCCGGCGCGACAACTGGCGCTACGCCCGGAGCCACCATCGGCGTGGCGGTGGGCTTTGCGGGCGTGGCGGTGTGGCTCTTCGGGGCGGGCTGGATCTACCGCATAGGGCGGACGCCGATCTGGCTGGTGCCGGGCTTCGTGATCGGGGCCTGGCTGGTCGGGGGCATCCTCCGCCGGGCCGGGCGTGATCTGGCCCAGGGCAAGGCGGTCGAGTGGGCAGGGCGGCGCTACGTCCGCGAGATCCGCGAGTAGCCGGGTCGGGCGTGCGCTCGGCGCGGGCCCGTGATTGGGGGCGACGTGATCGGCGGCGATACGATGCATGCGATGCGTATCCGCCGCAGCACCGCCGCCGAGCCGAGACTGGAGATGACCCCGCTCATCGACGTCGTCTTTCTGCTGCTGACGTTCTTCGTCTTCGCGCTGGTGCTGATGGTGCGTGTCGATGTCATGGGCGTGCAGCTGCCCGCGTTGGGGGAGGCCGACGCGGCCGAGGCGGGCCCGGTCATCAGCGTCACCATCGCTCGCGACGGCTCGGCCCGCATGGACGGCGAGGCGGTCGAGCGCGAAACGCTCGCCCAGGCTGTCCGCGAGCGCCTCGACGCCGAGCAGGACGCACGCCTCTTCCTCGTGCTCGACGAACGCGGCGTGATCGCCGACCTGGTCGACGTCATGAACCGACTCCGCGCCGAGGGCATCACCGATCTCCAGGTCGTCGGCCGCCCCGCCGAGGGCGAGTAACGCCCCAAACACCAAAAGAAAACACGCCCCAACCGGATCGGCTGGGGCGTGTGATGGTCGGTGCTGTCGCGTGGGCTTACTGGTTCTTGTAGAGATCCAGGGCGGCCTTGAGCTCCTCGCGCATGCCCTCGTCTTGGGCCATCTCGATGGCCTTGGTCTGCATCGCGATCGCGCCGGCCTTGTCGCCCGTGTCGAAGTGGGCCTTGGCGAGCGTGTCGAGGATCGACGCGTCCTTGCCCTCGCTGAGCATGTTCGCCCGCTTGGCGATCGAGAGCGCCAGCTCGGGGTTCGTGCCCTCCTCGGCGGTCAGCAGCATCCACGCGGCGCCGTTGAGAACCTGGGCGTTGTCTTTCGCGAGGCTGTCACGCAAACGGGCCGCGTAGTCGTGGGCCGCGGGGATGTTCTGCAGCTCGGGGCTGACCATGAGCATCTCGAGCTTGTTGACCGCGTACACGCCGTACTCGTCGACATCGAGCTCCACGATCTCGTCGAGCTTGTCGAGGGCGAGGGCCTTCTGATCGTTCTCCCAGAGGCGGTTGACCTCGGTCATGATCGCCTGGGCCTTCGCCTCGTTCGCGGCCTTCTTGGCAGCCGCCTCGGCCGCGGAGCCCATGTCGTAGGTTCCCGCGACGATCTGCGCGAGCGGGCCGTCCATGCCCATCGGGTGGCCCATCCACGCGATCTTGCCCGCCTGGTCGACGATGAACGCCGAGGGAATGCCACGCCGACCGGCAGCAGTCATCCAATTCTCGGCCATCGAGGTCTCGGTCTCGATCGCGACGGTGTAGCCCATGCGGTCACCCTGCTTGCGGACGAAGTCGCTGACCATGTCCGTGCGGGCCTTGCCCTCGGCGCGCTCCCAGATGTTCACGCCGATGATCGTCGCCTTCTCGTCGTACTCCTTCTGGAGCTTGGTGAGGTGGGGGAACGCATCAACGCAGGGCTTGCACCAGGTCGCCCAGAACTCGACGACGTAGACCTGCCCGTCTTGGAACTCAGTGATCGGGTCGCCGTTGACCCACGTGCTGATGGTCAGGTCGGGGGCGGGGTCGCCCACCTTGAGGGTGGCGGCCTCCTGCTGGGCGACAGCGGAGGAAACCATCGCGACGGCGGTCGCGGTCAGGACGCTGAGTGTGCGAAGCATGCGTGTCATCCAATCTTGGCTGGTGTGACCGGACGCCCGGCTGCCCGGCGGGCGGCTGCGGGAGTGTCACAAGGGCAAATTTCCGGGCCGGCGTCGCGCCTCGCGATGCCCGTTACAGGTCACAATACACAACCAACACGCCCGCATCGGCATTCATTCCCGTCCGCCGACCCGCACAGCCCCCGCCAGGTCACACATCCGTGACGCAAAGACCCGCCCCACGCCAACCCGAGCCCACCCCCGAGCCCACGCCAACGCCGGCCTCGGCGTCGGTGGCCGCGTCGCCCGGGTCGTACACCGACGCGGCCCGCCGTCGGCTCGCCATCGGCGGCTGCCTGAGCATCCTGACCCACCTCGCGGTCGCGCTGGTGCTCATGGGCGTGCCCCCGACCACCGCCGACGCCGATCAGCAGGCCCGGGTAAACCGCGCCGACCCTGCCAAGCCCCCGCCGCCGAAGATCGACCTCGGCATCCAACGCTCCGAGGCGACCACCATGAACTGGGTGGGTTTTGAGGAGTACCAGAAGCACGTCGGCCTCCAGAGCGAGGTCGACCAGGCAGCCCTTGCGCGCGCGCCCGGGCTGCCGGGCGATCCGAGCACGCCCCAGCAGGCGGCGCCACCGCCGCCCGCAACCCAGCCCACCGCCGAAGCAATCGCCGA
>CAYQAD010000312.1:0-1667 GCA_964415125.1 uncultured Phycisphaeraceae bacterium
AGACCCACCTCAAGCTCGCACTCCGCGAGCACCTCGAGCCCGCCAAGGCGCTCGATGAGGTGAACCAGGCGCTGGCCGAGCAGGGCACCGACGGACGCTTCGTCTCGCTCTGGGTCGGCATCTTCGATCCGGCCGCCGAGAAGGTGTACTTCGTCGACGCGGGGCACGGGCACTGGCTCGTCCGCCTGCCGGGCGAGCCGCCCAAGAAGCGCGACTGCGTCGGCGGCATGCCCCTGGGCATCGACGCGGAAATCCCCTACGAGACCGAGGTCGCACCCTTCGTCGACGGCTCACGCCTGATCGTCTTCTCCGACGGCGTCGTCGAGCAGACCAACCCCGAGGGCGAGGAGTTCCAGCTCGACCGCACCATCAAAATCTTCTCCGAGGCCACCACCCCCGAGGCCGAGGTCGAGGACATCTTCCGCGCCGTGCTCGCCTTCGCCCAGACCGACGCCCTCGCCGACGACGTCACCGTCGCCAGCCTCGAGAACAGCGAAGCCTGACGCCGACCGATCAGGCCGGACGCCCACCCACGTTCGAGCCCGGTCGCCGTCGAGTCAAGTGCGGGTGACAGGAATCGAACCTGCACGGCCTTTCGGCCACGGGAACCTAAATCCCGCGCGTCTGCCAATTCCGCCACACCCGCGACGCGGCCCGAGTCTATTCGTCACACCGGCCTCTACGCCCGCGAAAGTGCATCGAACGCACACCCGATCGCCGAAGTACCTTCCGCACGGCATCTTGCTCCCGGAGACATCCCATGCGCACGCGCGACAAACTCGGCCTCTCGATCCCCCCGCTCATGGTCCGCGTGGTCCTCGCGCTGACGTTCCTCTGGGCGGGCCTGGGCAAGATCATGGCCGAGGCCCCCGTCTCCGGGGCCGACGCGGTCATCCTCGCCGAGCTCGGCGTCATCGAGCCCGGCAACGCCACGCCGATCCCGCCGGCCGACGAACTCCTCGACACCGACCCCGCGACCGACGCGACCGGCGACACACCAGAGACCGAGACGCCCGCAGACCTGCAGACAGATCCACAGGCAGACTCACCGGCAACCCCGCCCGCCGAGCCCGACGCCGACCCCGCGCCCGCCCCGGCCGAGCCCCTGCCCGATCCCGAAACAACAACCGCGCAGGCGCTGACCGATCAAACCGGCCTCTTCCTGCCCGTCGCCTACAGGCAGATCACCTATTCGCCCGCCGACTTCGCCGAGCCGACGATGGTCAAGCGGCTCTACCCGGGCGTGGTCGTCCGCCTCGTCAACGCGGCCGAGCCCGGGCTCGATCCGCAGACCAGCGAGCCGATCAAGCCGATCGCCCCTGCCTGGGCCGCGGAGAAGCAGGTCGTGCTGGCGCTCGGCTGGGCCGCCCCGCTCACCGAAGCGATCGCCGGCGCCCTGCTGCTCGTCGGCCTGTTCACGCGCCTCAGCGCCTTCTCGCTCGTGGGCGTGATGGTCACGGCGATCTGGCTCGACACCATCGGCCCCGCCTGGCAGGCCGGCGAGGTCGTGCTGGGCTTCATCCCCGACCACGACCCGTTCAGCTTCGACTGGGTCAAGCCGCTGTGGCAGCTCCTTGTGCTCGCCTCCACCGCCGGGCTCATGTTCTCCGGCGCCGGTGCGCTCAGCCTCGACCGCCTGCTCTTCGGCAAGAAGTCCCAGTCGGCGA
>CAYQAD010000312.1:1767-3003 GCA_964415125.1 uncultured Phycisphaeraceae bacterium
TTCCAGGCCCCGCTCCAGGCGTCGTCCAAAGCCGCCAGACGCGCCCCCCGCGGCGCGCGAACAATCACCCGTGCGCGACGGATCGCCCGACACATCCCGCACCGCGTCCATCTCGGCCGCGCTCCGCCGGCTCATCCTGCCGAGCGCCATCCCCACCGCCGTCTCGCTGGCGATCCACGCCGGGCTCGTCGTCGTGCTGCTCACCGTGGGTGTGCGCATGACGATCGCCCCCCCACCCCCGCCGACCGGCACCGGCCTCGCCGAGATCTCGCTGCTCACGCCCTCTGCATCGCCCGCCGCCGGCGCCTCCTCGACCGCCGACCAGCTCGCCGAGCGCCTCGCCAGCGCCCGCGCGATCGGCTCGGGCATCGCGGCGCCGCAGGTGCAAGTCGACGCCGAGCTCGCGGTCGAGCCCATCGACCTTGAGCCTGCGCCCACGCTCGAGCGCACGCTCCCGGGCACGGGCATCGCGAGCGTCCCGGTCGAAGCGCCGGGCGACGGCGCGCGCTTTGCCGGCCTTGAAGCCGAGCGCGGCCTCCGCATCGCCTACGTCGTCGATGCCTCGGGCGCCATGGCCGCGACCATGCCCTACGTCGTGGATCGTGTGGCCGAGTCCATCGCCGCCCTGGGCTCCGACCAGCGCTTCCGCGTCTACATCTATCGCGCCGCGCCGGGCAAGGGCGCAACCGAAACCTTCGCGCGGGGCTGGGCCGACGCCTCGGCCGATCGCAAGATCGCCGCGACGCGCTGGCTGCGCCAGGTCATCCCATCGGGCCGATCCGCCCCGCTCCCCGGCCTGCGCACCGCGCTCGCGACCAAGCCCGACGTGCTCTTCCTGCTCGCCCGCAGCATCGAGCGCTCCGGGCCCGACGCGGCCTGGGGCGTGGGCACCGAGGCGACGCTCGCCGAGCTCGATCGGCTCAACCCGATCGTGCCCGAGCTCGGTCGCCGGCGCACCGTGATCAAGGCCGTGCACTTCATCGACGACGATCCCACGGGCCTCATGCAGGCGATCGGCGAGCTCCACGGCGACGGGCAAGCCTCCTACACCGTCCTCCGCCCGCAGGAGGAAGGCCCATGAACGCGGCCGCCGCACTCATCGCGCTGATGCTCGCGACCGCGTCGCCGGTCGCTCGCGCCGCAGGCCCGACCGACCGGATCGACGCGGCCGAGCGGATCGCGGCCGACCCGTCCAAGCCCGCCGCCGTTCGCCGCGCCGCCGCCGAGGACGCCGCC
>CAYQAD010000313.1:0-1526 GCA_964415125.1 uncultured Phycisphaeraceae bacterium
GCAGTCGATGCCCGGGATGTCGCCGAGCCTCTTGTGAATCAGTTCGGCACGCTGGCCGAACGCGACGCGGAACCGCTCGACCTCGTCGCCCGCCTCCGCGAGCGCCGTGCGGATGGCGGGGTAGACGAACGCGGTGATGTTGGTCGTCATTTGGCCCTGAAGCGTCGCCATCGCCTTGATGAGCGTCGCGCCGAACTCGCCCGGGCAGGCGGTGTAGCCGATGCGCCAGCCGGTCATGGCAAACGCCTTGCTCAGGCCGTTGATCGTGATGGTGCGTTCGGCGACCTCGGGCACCGAGCCGATGGAGAAGTGGGGGATGCCGCCGTAGACGATCTTCTCGTAGATCTCGTCGGTGAGGATGACCATGTCGGGCGCGACGGTCGCGGCTTTGTCGGCGACGGCCGCGGCGATCGCGCGCAGCTCTGCTTCGGAGTACATCGTCCCGCATGGGTTCGAGGGGCTGTTGAGGATGAGCATGCGTGTGCGCGGCGTGATGGCGCTTGCGATCTGCTCGGCGGTGACCTTGAAGTCCGACGCGGCCGAGCTCTGCACCTCGACGACCTTGCCGCCCGCCATCTCGACGATCGGGGCGTACGAGACCCACGCGGGCACGGGCAGCAGCACCTCGGGGGGCGCCTCGCCCGGCGCGGGCGGGTCCAATAGACAGTGGCAGGCAACGTAGAGCGCGTGCTTGCCGCCGGCCGAGATCGCCACGTGGTCGCCCGTCAGCCCCGGGATGTTGTTCTCGCGGGTGAGCTTGTCGGCGATCGCCTGACGCGTGGCGGGGTCGCCGAGGGTCGGCATGTACCGGGTTTGCCCCGCGTTGAGGGCGTCGATGGCGGCCTGGCAGACGATCTCGGGGGTGTCGAAGTCGGGCTCGCCGGCGGCGAAGCCCAGCACGTCCTGCCCGTCGGCCTTCATTTGCTTGGCACGATTGGCGATCGCGACCGTCACCGACGGCTTCAGCCGCCCGACGCGGTGGGACAGGGCGGGAGCTGGGCTCGCGGGGGCGTGGGTTGCGGGGGCGTTGGAGTCGGCGTTGGTCATGGCGCGGAGAATAGTGGGCGGCCCGCCCCTCGGGAAGGGTCGTTGGGGGCGGAATTGTCCGAAGGCGGCCGGCCTCTGGGCGTTGCCAGAGCCGCCCCGGGCGACCTAGGATTTCGCCAGTTCAGAAGGGCCTGGGGTCCGGGCACGACCCCCGCGCTGCCTGTTGTGATTGACAACCCCGTGCCCACCCACCGATTGGAGATGCCTCCATGGCATTGGCTCCTGCCCACAAAGAGAAGGTCATCAAGGACTTCGGCCGCAAGGAGGGCGACACCGGCTCCCCCGAGGTCCAGATCGCGCTGCTGACCGAGCGCATCAAGGGTCTGTCGGCCCACATCCGCGAGAACAAGCAGGACGTGCACAGCCGTCGCGGCCTGATCGCGATGGTCGCCCGCCGCAACAAGCTGCTCAAGTACCTCGCACGCACCAACCGCGACTCGTACCTCGAGACGATCAAGCGTCTGGGCCTGCGTAAGTAA
>CAYQAD010000313.1:1626-2981 GCA_964415125.1 uncultured Phycisphaeraceae bacterium
CGCCCATGCCCAATCGGAGGCATCGCATATGTCGGACGTCATTCGCGTCGAGCGGACCATCGCGGACCGCACCCTTTCCATCGAGACCGGCCAGATCGCCAAGCTCGCCAGCAGCTGCGTGATCGTGCGCTTCGGCGACAGCGCGGTGCTGAGCACCTGCGTCCGCGCCGACCCGCGCCCGGGCCTGGACTTCTTCCCCATGCAGGTCGACTACCGCGAGAAGCTGTCGGCTTCCGGCAAGTTCCCGGGCGGCTTCCGCAAGCGTGAGGGGCCGCCGTCGGAGAAGGAAGTCCTCACGATGCGGATGATCGATCGCCCGATCCGCCCGCTCTTCCCCGACGGGTTCATCGACGAGATCCAGCTCCAGAACTGGGTCATGAGCCACGACGGCGAGAACGACACCGACGTGCTCGCCGGCATCGGCGCCTCCGCGGCGCTGGCGCTCTCCGACGCGCCCTTCGACGGTCCGACCGCCACCGTCCGCGTCGGCCGAATCCACACCGACGACGGCCCCGCGTACGTGCTCTTCCCAACCGTCACGCAGCTGGACTACTCCGACCTTGATCTGGTCCTCTCGGGCCACAAGGACGGCGTGAACATGATCGAGGTCGGCGCCGCCGAGGTCGACGAGGAGGGCGTGCTCGCGGCCATCGAGTTCGGGCACCAGGCGATCCTCGAGATCCTCGAGCTGATCGACGAGCTTGTCGAGAAGGTCGGCCGCCCCGAAAAGGTCATCAAGAACCCGCTGGCGCTGCCGGATGAGGACGTGGCTGCCGAGGTCAAGAAGCTGGTCGAGGCCGAGCTGACCGAGGCCCGCCAGATCCACAAGAAGCACGAGCGTGGCGAGCGTGTCGGCGAGATCCGCAAGAAGATGCTCGACGAGCACTTCGCGCTCAACGAGTCGGGCACCTACGGCGAGTACGAGGCGTCGAAGAAGCGCCGCGACCACGCCCGCGAGGCGTTCCGCACGCTCGAGAAGAAGATCACCCGCAAGCTCATCGTCGAGCAGGGCAAGCGCGCCGACGGCCGGGCGCCGACGGAGATCCGCCCGCTCGAGATGCAGCTCGGGCTCTTTGAGCGCACGCACGGGTCGGCGCTCTTCCAGCGCGGCGAGACCCAGTCGATCGTGACCTGCACGCTCGGCACGGGCAAGGACGAGCAGATCGTCGACGGCCTGCTGCCGGAGTACAGCAAGAAGTTCACGCTGCACTACAACTTCCCGCCCTTCTGCGTCGGCGAGGCCGGCCGCATCATGGGCCCGGGCCGTCGCGAGGTGGGCCACGGCGCGCTCGCCGAGCGCTCGCTCATGGGCATCCTCCCCAACCCCGAGGAGTTCCCCTACACCATCCGCCTCG
>CAYQAD010000314.1:0-2979 GCA_964415125.1 uncultured Phycisphaeraceae bacterium
GGGGCAATGGGCAGTCGGCAATGGGCAATGGGTCGGATTTCAAGCTCTTGGAGTTTGTCCGATTGCCTATTGCCGATTGCCGATTGCCCCGTCCAAGGGTGCGCGGATGCCCTGCTTTCGGCGAGGCCTCAAGCAGGCTCGACCTCGATGCTGCTCAAGCCGCGCGTGAGCAGGGCACCCGGCCGATTGCCCCGCCGGCGCGTGGGGGGCACCCGGTGAAGACACCGGGCTTGCGCCCGGTGCTGGCGTGAGGCAGTTCATGGGGTGTCGAGGCGTTCGCCGTTGGGTTTGATTTTGTTGCGTGCGACGAGGTCGCGCCAGAGGTGGACGAAGCCGAGGCCGCCGAGGGTGGTGACGATGAGGCAGGCGAGGAGGAGCCACTTGGCGTTGCCTTCGCCGGTGGATTCGAGGTGGTTGTAGATGGTGGCGCCGGTGGTGACGCAGATGAGCCCGCGGACGCCGGTGAGGGTGACGTGGACGCCCATATATTGGGTGGCTTGCTCGGGTTTGGCGAAGTCGAGGTGACCGAGTGTCCAGCCGAGTGCGCCGCCGCCGAAGGCGATGCCGCGGACGGCGGCGAAGACGAACATGATCCAGAGGGTGATCTCGGAGTAGGCGAAGAAGAGCAGGGCGAGGGCGAGGACGAAGACCCAGGAGTGGACGGCGCGGAAGAAGACGATGTGTCGCCCGTCGAGGAGGCGGGCCCACATGGGGATCGCGAAGGGCATGAGCCCGAGGGGGATGACGGTGGAGATGAGGAGGCCCTCGAAGTACCCGGTGCCGAAGCGTTCGCGGAGGATGAGGGGCATGACGGCGACGGACATGATGTTGCCGATGCCGAGGAGGAACTGGGCGAGCATGTAGCGGCCGTAGTCGGGGTCGCGGAAGAGGACGCGGACCTGGTCGGCGGGGTTGAGGGTGGGGGTTTCGGGGCCTGAGGTGCGGCGTTCTGCGTTGATGAGGGCGGAGTGCCCGCGGACGCGGATGGTCCGCCAGATGATCATGCCGACGACGCCGATGGTGCAGCCGAGGGGGATGATGACCCGCATGGTCCACTTGGGCAGGTCGGCGGGGTCGATGGCGGTCCACCCGAGCCATGCGGGGAGTTGGTTTTCGGACGCGATCGTGTCGGTCCAGCCGAGCAGGGTGCCGATGGCGGCGCTGAGCCCGGCGAGCATGAGGGTGGCGACCATGGCGAAGCGTCCGGTGATGCGGGCGCGGGCGTGCTGGGGGTAGTTGGTGCGCCAGATGGTCGAGCGGATGGTGGTGAAGCCGGACCATCCGACGCGGGCGATGAAGGCGGCGGCGGCGGTCCAGATCAGGCCGACCGCGTTGCTGGGGACGAAGGCCATGGTCAGGGTGACGACGGCGACCATGACGAGGAGTCGGGTGATGGCGCGGACCTTGTGTCGGCCGTGCGTGGCGCGGACCCAGATGAAGCTGGAGAGGTTGGCGAGCGCGGGGATGACGGCGATGAAGGAGGAGACCTGGTTGAGCAGGGCGGTTTCAACCCGGCCCTCGTAGGCGATGCGGACGATGATGGAGAGAACCGAGCCCTCGAAGAGGACGACCATGCAGGGGATGAAGAGTGCGGCGAAGAGTTCGCGTCGGTAGTTGGGGCGTGACATGCTGGGGACGCGGGCGGGGTCGAAGCCGGCGAGGGGGCCGTACCAGGGGAGCCCGCCTGCGAGGCCGGATGAGCCTGCGTTCGCACGCCGGTCGTTGGCGTGCGTCGGCGGCTCGGGGGGGGCGGTGGTCACGGCAGATCATTGACCGGCAAGGCATCGGAAACACCCTGAAAACAGAATGGAAATGGCGACGGCTAGCATCGTGCATGACAGACGCATCAAACTCATCGCGCGAGTATGTGCTGGGGACCGATCCGGTGGAGTTGGATCGGCTGGGTGTGCAGCATCGGTTGTGGGGCGACGCGTCGCACGCGTTGTGGCAGCGCGCGGGGCTGCAGCCCGGCATGTGCATCCTCGAGGTTGGCAGCGGGCCGGGGTACGCGTCGATCGATCTGGCGCAGCTCGTCGGGCAGGCGGGGTGTGTTGTCGGTGTGGACGAGTCGGAAGGATTTATCGGCGAGCTCAACCGGCGGGCGGGCGTGCTCGGGCTGGACCATCTGTCGGGGCTGGTCGGTGACGTCCAAGCGCTGGGCGATGTTCTCGCGGATCGCGAGGGCTTGTTCGACGCGGCGTTCGCGCGGTGGGTGCTTTGCTTCGTGCCCGACCCAACGTCGGTGATCCGCGGCATGGCGGATCGGCTCAAGCCTGGCGGGCGTGTGGTGCTGTTCGACTACTTCAACTACGAGGGCATGACCATCGCGCCGCGGGAAGCGGTGATGGAAGAGGTGATCGCGGTGATCGCGGAGGCATGGCGGGCGCGGGGCGGGGATCCGGACGTGATGGGACGGATGCCGGGCGTGCTGCTGGAGGCGGGGCTGGAGATCGAGCACATCGGGGTCCACCAGCGGATCGCACGCCCGGGCGAGGCGATGTGGGCGTGGCCCACGACGTTCTACGCGAGCTTCCTCCCGCGGCTGGTGGAGACGGGGTTCTTGAGCGAGGAAAAGCGGGTGGCGTTCATGGCGATGTGGGAGCGGGCGAGCGGTGATCCGAGCCGGTTCAAGGCGTTGCCGCCGGTGTGGGAGATGGTGGCGGTCAAGCCGGGGTAGTCGGGCGGCCTGCGGGTTCGGGCGGGCTTGGCGATTGGCTCGGTGGCTGGCTTGGCGGCTGGTAGCCGCACTCGGTGCAGGTGTCGGGCCGGTCGGTGGTGGATGGGTAGGCGCAGCGGGGGCAGCCCGAGTCGGGCGGGGTGATGATCCAGCGGGCGAGGCGTTTGGAGAGGACGGCGAGGGCGACGCCGATCAGGGTCATGGGGACGCCTCGGAAGAAGCCGTGGTCCTCGCCGACGCCTTGCCAGGCTTTCCAGGCGGAGGGGAGGTCTCCGACGCCGAAGAAACCGTACATCAGGCGG
>CAYQAD010000315.1:0-2968 GCA_964415125.1 uncultured Phycisphaeraceae bacterium
CATTGACAATGGCTTGTGCGACACCATGCAACCCGATGCCAGAATGGAGCGAAGGGGACTCGAACCCCTAACTTCCAGCTTGCAAAGCTGGCACTCTACCAATTGAGTTACCGCCCCAATGGGACCGCATCGTACCCTCCGAATCGCCGATAAGGGCATCCGGCGGCTGATGCGAACGGCAGATTTCTACCCGGACCGCCCGGGACTTCATCGGAGCGAGAGATGCAGATTGCAACGCGAGGTATCCGCAGCGTCGCGACGGCGACCGCCGTCCTTCTGGCGACGATCACCGCGGCCTTGCCGGGCGCGACCGTCCAGGCCGCCCCCGTGCCCGAGGCGACCTTCTCCTTCGACAACGGCTTCGAGCAGCGCGGCGGGCTCGGGTTCGCGTTCGATCGCGACGCCACCGCGTTATCGGTCGACGGCACGCCGGTCTCGCCCGACATGCCCCGCTTCGCCCATCCGCAGCACCTGGCGGCACCGCCGACCTTCGAGATCGCGCGGCCGACCAACATCTTCACCAAGCTGCTCGCCAGCGGCGTCGACAACGACGGCACGACACCCGTTGTCGTCATGCTCGACGCTCCATCGGGCACGCCCGGCGTCGTCGACGTCTACACCGGCGATCCCGCCAACTACGCCACCGCCACGCCGGGCAACGGCATTGTGCGCACGCAGCTCGGTGACCAGCAGGACATCATGCAGGGCACGGTGCCCAACCGCGCGCACACGCCGCGTGCCGGCGTTGTGTGCCACGGCCTGATCGTCCTGCAATGCGAGCTCTTCCGATTCCGCAAGCCCCCGGGGTTGCCGGGCATCTGGGAGTCGCTCGCGGTCTCGTACGTCGTCTCGACCGACGGCGGCGAGACATGGACCGTCACCCACGAGGACTTCCCCTCGAACATCGGCAACCGCCACGGCCGCGACTGGAGCTTCCAGAACTGGTTCCCGCTCGGCGCCGGCGGCGGCCCGCCGCTCGAGGCGTGGTTCGTTGGCTCGGACTACCGCGCCAAACCCAACACCGTCGGCGGCATCATCCACCTCTTCCGCGCCACACGCCCGACCATCGGCGGGCCATGGACCGTTGAGCCCGTCGAGCTCGTCTACCAGATCCCGTTCGATGGCGAGCAGGGCAAGCACGCCCACGCCGGCGGCGTGGTACGACGGGGAGAGAACGGCCTCCAGGTCATCGCGGCGATGGGCGATGGCAGGCGCTTCAACACTGTTGTCTCCGTCACACGCGATGATGAGAACTACCTCGATACCCCGGGCTGGACGCTCGACGAGGCCTACCACGGCTCGACCGATCCGAACGGCGTGTACGGCAACCAGTTCGTCGGCTGCGCCCCGGCGCCCGACGCCCACGAGCTGCTCCTCGGCACCGATCTCTCCGTCGAACAGATCATGCGTATCCGCGACATCGGCGACGGCAGCGCCCCGCTCACGAGCTGGGTCTTCGGACGCACCACCGCGGATCAAAAGACCGGCCTGAACTTCGTCTTCCGCTCGCCCACCCCCGAGCTCGGCGGGCCATACACCGTCAACTGGGACCTGAACACCTCGGCCCCGGCGGACCAGGAGCCAACGCGCTCGCTCTACTCGCCCGACGGCGACCGCTGGGCGATCGCGGCCGCACCCGGCAGGCCCGTCTCCTACGCCACCATCGCGGGCGACTACCTTCTCTTGCCCTCACGCAACGGCGAGGTCGGCGTGCTCGCGACGCCGCTGCCCGAGATGTTCACGCGAAGGCCCCTCATCGTCGAGCCGGGCGGCGTCCAGCACGTCACCGACGACGTCACGATCGTGCCCGGCACCAACGGCGGCAACGTCGAGCAGCTCACCCAAAACGCCTCCGGCGAGTGGGTCTACAACGGCACGCCGATCGACCCCCAGCCGCCGGTCGGCGGCCCGGTCTTCGCGATCACCAGCACCAGCACGCCCGAGGCCACCTTCGTCGCCGACCTGCTCGTCGGCGGCAGCACCGGCGACATCGGCGCCGCAGCCGGCAACAACCGCGTCCGCTGGCGCGCCTGGGTGCTCAGCGACACCGAGTCGCACAGCGTCGTCGCGACCAGCCGGCTCAGCGCACCGGGCGCGGTCTTTCAGGCCTCGGCCGAGACGATCATCAACACCGTCTTCGACTGGTGGCCCGTCGAAGCCGTCGCCGACATCCCGCTTGCGCCGGGCCAGCCGCTGCGTTATCGCATCGAGTCCGGCAGCTTCGCGCCCGAAACGCCCAGCTACTTCCTCGCGCTCGACACCTTGACCGAAGGCCTCGGGTGGCCCGGCTACAGCGCCGGCCCAGACATCTCGGGCACGGGCACCGCGCTGCCCGACGAGCGGGCCGCGGTCACCGGCATCGACGTCGACGACACCTGGACCGTGTCGCTCGCGGGCATGGTGCCCGACCACGCGTGGGACTCGTCGGTCGAAGCCGCCGGCACCCGCTGGCCGCTCGCAACCATCTGGGCCGATGACGACAACTACGTCGAGATCGCGGCCGACACGAGCGACGGCACCCTGCGCGTCGACGTGACCAGCGGCGGCGTGCCGGCGACATCCCTGCGAAGCGAGCCCATCTACTGGCTCCGCAACAGCGGCGTGCTCGTGTCGGTCGCCCAAAGCGAACTGGGCATCACCGCCAGCGCCTCGGTCTCCGGGCAAGAAGTCAGTGCGATGGTCGAGCGTTTCGGAAGCCAGCCGAACGTGCCGCTGGCGACCAACCCGACCGAGATCCGCTTCGGCGATGCGAGCGGCGTGTCCAGCGACGGCTCGGTCGTGCGGGTCAGCCCCATGTGGTGGTTCGGCGGCGAGGTGCACGACATCGCCCTGAGCGCAGCGGCCCGCAAGGCCTCGCTTACGCTTCTGGATTTCTTCGATCCAGCTCCGGCCTGCGTCGCCGACCTCACGACCACCGGCACCGCCAACGGCACGCCCGACGGCAACGTCGACCTCTCCGACTTCTCCT
>CAYQAD010000316.1:0-2949 GCA_964415125.1 uncultured Phycisphaeraceae bacterium
GGCTTTGGGGGATCCAGACGGACTACCACCGGTTCCCGGCGAACGCGGGGAACAATCAGGCGCCGTGGTCCTTCGATGCGTGGGCGCGGAGCGAGTTTCAGTCGATCTACGGGGTCGATCCGCTGTTTTCGGCGTCGGGGCCGGGGGCACCGTTCTGGGACGAGTTCACGGCGTTCCGGCGCGATGGCGTGAGCCAGGCGGCGAACGTGATGCACCAGGCGATCAACGCGTCGAGCAATCCGGGGATCGCTTTCAGCGGGGCGATCTTTGCGAGTGCGATGACGAGCGCGAGCCAGTTCAGCAAGATGCAGAACTGGCCCGAGTGGGCGGAGAATGGGTATCTCGAGTGGATCGTGCCGATGGCGTACAGCACGAGCACGACGGGCATCCGCAACGACATCCAGACGACCAACAACAGCTCGTTCGGGCGGCGGGTGGTCGCGGGGCTTGCGATTCTGACGAACACGTCTCGGCCGAGCGTGGCCCAGCAGCTCGCGGCGATCCAGCAGCGGGGGGTTGAGGACTTCATTTTGTTTGATGCGCCGACGCTGATTGCCAATCCGTCGATGCAGCAGGACCTTGCGGACTGGCTCGACAACGACGCGGCGGTGCAGGTGGGTGACTTCAACAGCGATCGCTGGATCGATGCGCGCGATCTGGCGCAGTTCGACTCGCTCTACTCGGGCACGCCGATCCCGGTGAATGGGCTCAACGCGCGGTTCGATCTGAATGAGGACGACGTGATCGATGGTGGGGACCGGGAGACGCTGCTGGATATCTTCCGGGCGTTTCGGTTCGGGGAGGACGGCGAGGTCGACGCGCTCGATCTGGCGGTGTTCGAGCGGTCGATGACGGGGCCTGGGGCGGGCGGGGCGCCGGTGTATCCGCTGCATCTTTTTGATCTGGATGCGGACAACGACGTGGACTATGACGATCAGTTGATTTTGCACAGCCTCAAGACGAAGCCGTTGGCCTTCGAGACGGACCTTGATGGGGATGGCAACGTGGATGTCGAGGATCTGTACGTGCAGCGGTTTGCCCAGCGGGATGTCAACCGCGATGGCGTGGTGGACGATGCGGACTTTGATGATCTGGAGGCGATCGTGCGTGCCGACGAGCGGCTGATTGAGGAGGCGGGTCGGCCGCGGTAGGCGGTGCTCGGGGTGCGCGGTGATTGGGTACGCTCGCGGCATGAAGCGATGCGGTTTGGGGATGTGTATCGGCCTGGTGGCGTGCGTGCTTGGTGGATGCGCGGCGGCTCCTGCGCCGGTTGAGGCGACGCAGGCCGAACAGGGCGTTTCTGCTGGCGCGGTGGGTTTGTTCGTGACGCGCTGGGCGCTGGTGTCGGAGTTGGCGGTGGAGCGTGTGTTCGATGACGCGGCGCTGCTCGGCGTGACGGACGTGTACGTGCAGGTGCGGGGGCGGGCGGACGCGGCGCACGTGTCGCGGCTTGAGCCTCGGATGGAGCATCTTGCCGAGGGGCCGACGGGTTTCGATGCGCTCGAGTCGGCGGTGTTGGCGGGGCGTGCGCGTGGGATTCGGGTGCACGCGTGGGTGAACGTGCTGACGATGTGGCGGGGGACGGAGCCGCCGGCGGATGTGGACCATCTCTGGAACGCGCAGCCCTCGTGGCGGCTGCGCGATGGGCTTGGCCGGGATGAGCCGTTGAACGAGCGGTATGTGATGGTTAATCCCGTGCTGACGAACGTGCACGATCACTTGGCGGAGGTGGTGGGTGAGATTGCGCGGTACGGGGTGTCGGGGGTGGTGCTGGACTGGCTTTGGCTGCCCGAGTCGCGGGCGAGCGGGGATCGGCTCTGGCCCGGGGATGCGCTGAGCGTTGAGATGTATGGCGCGGAGAAGCGGCGTGGGCGGCCGGCGTCGGCGAGGGAGCGCGAGCGGTATCGGGACTGGGTGGGCGATCGGATCACGATGCTCGCGCGGCGGCTGAGCGCGGCGGCGGGGTCGCGGGATGTGTCGGTGGTGGTGTGGGGCGGGCCCGAGCGGTCGCGGGCCCGGCTCGCGGCGGCTGACGAGTGGGCGATGCAGGGCGTGGCGGACCGGGTGATGTGCTTTGCGCGCGATGATGCGGAGGCGGACGCGTGGCGCGACGTGCTCGGGGCGGAGCGGGTCGAGCGCGTGGTGATGGTGGGGCGGGATGGCGACGCGGCGGCGGTGCGGGGCGTGCCTGCGGTGTCGGACGTGGCGCTGTTTGCGTATGGCTCGCTGTTTGAGTCGTCGGACCCGATGCAGCCGGGCGGGGTGGGCGATGTTCGCGGGCGCGAGGCGGCGCGGGATGCGATCTCGGCGGCGCTTGCGGATCGCGCGGCGGCGGTTCAGCCGTGACGGCTGATGGTCTGGTCTCGGTGGGGATTGATGTTGGTGGGTCGTCGGTGAAGGCCGCGCTCCTGCGCGATGGGGTGGTCGTGGGCGAGGGTGTGAGCGCGGCGTACGCGCGGCCCGACGCGGGTGTGTTGCGTGATGCGATTGCCGAGGCGGTGCGGGCGTGTGGCGGCGGCGCGAAGGACTTGGAGGCGGCGCGGGTTGGGCTTTGCCTGCCGGGGCGCTTTGATGCGCAGCGGCGGTGTGTTGTGCGGAGTGTGAACGCGCCGGGGCTCGAGGGTGTGCCGGTCGAGGGTCTGCTTGCCGGAGTGTCGACGAGGGGGCGTGAGGCTGTGGTCGTTGGGGATGCGCACGCGGCGACGCATGATGTCGTCGTGGGTCGCGGGTGGTCGGGGAGGACGCTCGGGGTGGCGATGGGGACGGGGGTTGGGGCGTGCGTGCTTGATGGAGTGGAGGCTTTGCGAGTGAGCGGTGTGGCGGCCGGGGCTGGGTCGGGGCACTTTGGTCAGATGGATGTGGGTGTGGTGGACGGGTCGGGTGCGGTGCCGATTGGGCCCGATGGTGGGCGGGGGTCGCTCGAGGCGTACGTGGGGTTGGCTGCGCTTC
>CAYQAD010000317.1:0-2932 GCA_964415125.1 uncultured Phycisphaeraceae bacterium
GTCCCCCGCGCTGACGTGTTCACCGATGACTGCCCGTGCAGATCCAGCCGATCGCAGTCGGCCTCGGCGAGCGACACGAACATGTACCCCGCCGCCTGCTTGAGCATGAACATCACGCGCTCGGCGTCGATGAACTCCGCCGGCAGGATCAGGTCGCCCTCGTTCTCGCGGTTCTCGTCGTCGGTGACGACCACCATCCGCCCCGCACGCAACTCGTCGAGCACCTCGGGAATAGCACTAAAGGGGGCGTTGGTCGTGGTCTCAGGCATCACCGCGATCGTACCCGCACCGCCGACCCGCCCCATCGTCCGTCGTGGCGCGGGCCCGCTGGGAGCCAGCTCCATGCACGCGCGCACTCGCATCGCACCCGTCGCCGCCTTGGCCCTTGCGCTGATGACCGCGGGCTGCACGCCGCCGCAGACCGTCCAGACCGGCGTCATCACCGTCGGCACGCCCGACACGGCCACCGCCACCGCACCCCTCGCCATCGAGCTGGATCGCGACGCCGACTCGGGCGCGTGGACCGCCGCGCACCTCGTCGGCGATCGATCGGAGCCGTTGCCGGTCGCGGTCGACGGCCCGCGCTTCACCCTCACCTTCCCCGGCGGCCCCGCCCACCTCGAGTTCATCGACGTCATGGGCAAGACCTACACCAAGGGCACCTACCACACCACCGCACCCGACGGCACCGCCGCCACACTTCCCGTCTATCTCGCGCCCGAACTGCCCGACGAGTTCCGCCGAAAGCCCGTCACACTCCCGGACATCGCCGGCCCATGGACGATCACCCTCGCCGACGACACCCGCCTCGAAGCCGTGCTCGCGGTGCGCCACGACGGCCCGGGCGACCTCCCACTCATACTCGAGGTCGACCTGCCCGGCGCCGGCCCGACACAGCTCGTCGGAACCGCCGAGCCCCGGGGCGAGCAGGTCCCCATCGCGGCCCTGCCCGCCGACGTCATCGGCACACTGGCCGTCGGCGCGTTCGACGGCACGACGCCCGTCGCCATCCACGGCCGATTCCACACCGACGGATCCATCCGCGGCCACGCGATCGTCGGCACCTGGTGGAACACCCCGTTTACCGCGACCAAACGCTGAATTTGCCCGCCCCGGCGCGGGTTTCAGTGGTCGCTGCCGACGCGCTGTGACATGTTGAGAGGGTCGGGGCCCAGCCCCGTCTGCACCAATCGTCCGATAACAAACGACCCACTCTCGATCCGAGGCCATCCGTGAAGCCGACCCACGCCATCGCTCTCGCCATCGCCGCCAGCACCATGACCTCCGCCCTCGCCCACCCCTTCGGCTGGCGCGTGAGCAAGGACTCGGGCGAGGCCGGCGAGGGCGCGCTCCAGATCGAGTTCCTCTGGGATGTCCACCACAGGATGAACGACCCCCTCCTGCCCGGCCTGTCCGGCTGGCAGGACGCCGACCTCGCCTTCGAGGAGTTCCCCGCCACCGACCCCGCCCGCAACATCTACCCCATCGACGCCGGCACCAACATCGCCCTCGAGATCATCGACTTCGAGCCCGGCGTCAAGCTCCGCGATCCGGCCAACACCGACTCGTTCATCGCCGCCCCCGGCGAGACCTTCGCCATCGGCAAGGGCGGCACCTCGTTCTTTACCTACCCAATCTGGCACATCGACGACACCGCCGAAGGCTGGACGCCCAAGGCAACCTACGCCGCCAGCTTCCGCCTCATCGACACCTCGGGCCTGCTCGACCCGAGCCCGGCCTACACCTTCCTGATGGACCCCGACCCGGCCATTCCCGCGCCGGCCTCAGCGTTCGTTGCGCTCGCTGGGCTCTCGGTCTGCCGTCGCCGGCGTTAAGCACGTCGCGCTTCTGACCAGCCGTAGACTCGCCCAATGAGTTCGGGCGAGCCGACCAACCCAGATACGGTCCGCAACACCGCGGTGCACGTTGTGCGAACCTTGCGCGACGCGGGCCACACCGCCTACTTCGCCGGCGGCTGCGTCCGCGACGCCCTTCTCGGCAACACCCCCGCCGACTACGACGTCGCCACCGACGCCACGCCCGACCGCGTCCGTGCGCTCTTCGACCGCACCTCACACGTCGGCGCGCACTTCGGCGTCGTGCTCGTCCACGTGCCCGGCGCGAGCGTCGAGGTCGCGACGTTCCGGGCCGACGGCCCGTACACCGACAGCCGCCGCCCCGACGCCGTCCGATTCTCCACGCCCGAAGAGGACGCGAAACGCCGCGACTTCACCATCAACGCCCTCTTCCTCGACCCGCTCGTCGAGACCCGCACCACCATCCGCGGGCGCGTCGTCCGCGGCGAGATCATCGACCTCGTCGGCGGCCGCGACGATCTCGAGCGCGGCGTGATCCGCGCGGTCGGCGACCCCGACGCGCGCCTCGCCGAGGACCACCTCCGCGCACTCCGAGCCGTGCGCTTCGCAGCCCGCCTCGGCTTCGAGATCGAGGCCGACACCGCCTCGGCCATCCGCGCCCACGCCGCCGAGCTCAAGGGCGTGAGCCGAGAGCGGATCGGCGACGAGTGCCGCCGCATGCTCTCGCACCCCGAGCGCGCCGTCGCCGCGTGGACCCTCCAGTACCTCGGGCTCGACGCCGCGATTCTTGATCGCCACACCGACGCCGCCCCGTCGCTGCTCGGCCGACTGCCGGCCGACGCCGACTACCCCACCTGCCTCGCCGCGTGGGCCGGCGACCGCGGCGTGGTCGTCGAGCGGTCCCAGATCGTCGGGCTCGTCTCGGCCTGGCGGACGGCCCTGGACCTCTCCAACGACGAGCGCGACGCCCTCAAGGACACCCTCGAGACCTGGTCCGTGCTCGAGCGGGAGTGGGGGGGCTTGCCCGTGGCCGCCCAGAAGCGGGTGGCCGCCCGGCCGCGCTTCACGCCCGCCCTCGCGCTGGTCGCCAGCCGATCGCCCGAGGAGATGGTCCG
>CAYQAD010000318.1:0-1656 GCA_964415125.1 uncultured Phycisphaeraceae bacterium
GACACGCAGGCCGGCCTGATCGAGAAGGCATCGAGCTTCACCGCCGTCGCCGACGAATCAAAGAACCACGGCTCCAAGCTCATCGCGCTCGGCGCGATCAAGAGCGAAGAACTCCTCGCCGAGGCCGTCGCCCACGTCGAGAAGGGCGGCAGCTACACCGACACCAAGTACTTCGAGACCATCCCGGTCGTCGTCGGCTGGACCGCCGCCGAGAAGGCCGCCGCACGCGAGGGCCTGACCTTCAAGATCGCCTCCTTCGAGGCCCGCAACCCCGACAACGAGCCCGCCCCCGGCTCCTTCCGCGAGCAGATGCTCCGCGATCTGACCGCATCGGTCGAGTCCGGCGGCGACAAGTTCATGGGCCGCATCGACGACGAGACCAACACCCTCCACTACATGCGCGCCATCACCCTCGACCAGTCCTGCATGGCCTGCCACGGCGATCCCGCGATCTACGATGAGGACGGCGACGGCAAAGACGCCCTCGGCTTCGCCATGGAAAACTGGCCCGTCGGCTACATGCACGGCGCCTACGAGGTCCAGCTCCCCCTCGACACCATGGACGCCCAGATCGCCGGCTTCTTCCGCAACGGCATGCTCATCACCGTGCCCCTCGTCGTGATCGCCCTCGGCGGCTTCGCATGGCTCCTCCGCGTCATGCTCGCACGACCCCTCAACTCACTCATCGACATGGTCCAGGACATCGCCACCGGCGACGGCGACCTCACCAAGCGCCTCAACATCTCCCGAGGCGACGAGATCGGACGCCTCGCCCACTGGTTCGACGCCTTCCTCGACAACCTCCACGGCATCATCTCCGACGTCGCCGGCGCGACCCGTCAGGTCGCCGCCGCCTCCACCGAGATCGCCGCCTCCAGCGAGCAGATGGCCGTCGGCCTCTCCCGCCAGGAGGAGCAGACCACGCAGGTCTCCGCGGCCGTCCAGGAGATGTCCGCCTCCGTCCAGGAGGTCGCCCAGAAGTCGATCGACGCATCCAACTCCGCCCGCGAGTCCGGTGCCCGCGCCGGCGAGGGCGGCTCGGTCGTCCAGGAAACCATCCTCGAGATCAACGGCATCTCCGAGCAGGTCGCCGACGCCTCCGCCGCCATCGCCGAGCTCGGCAAGCGCGGCGAGCAGATCGGCGCCATCATCGAGGTCATCAACGACATCGCCGACCAGACCAACCTCCTCGCCCTCAACGCCGCCATCGAGGCGGCCCGGGCGGGCGAGCACGGCCGGGGCTTCGCCGTCGTCGCCGATGAGGTCCGCAAGCTCGCCGAGCGCACGACCCAAGCGACCGACGAGGTCGCCCAGTCCATCCGCGCCATCCAGCAGGACACCTCCACCGCCGTCGACCGCATCGAGGCCTCGGCCACACGCGTCGGCCGCGGCGTCGAGCTCGCCACCGGCGCGGGCGATGCGCTCGAGCAGATCGTCGCCTCCTCGGGCGGCCTCCTGGGCCAGGTCGAGGGCATCGCCTCGGCCGCCGAGGAGCAGTCGGCCGTGAGCGAGCAGATCGCCCAGTCCGTCGAGCAGATCAACGCGGTCACGCGTGAGTCCAACGAGGGCGCCGCCCAGGCCGCCGAGGCCGCCGCCAACCTCTCCGAGCAGGCCGAGCGCCTGCAATCGCTGGTCGGCCGCTTCAAGACCGAGTAG
>CAYQAD010000318.1:1756-2926 GCA_964415125.1 uncultured Phycisphaeraceae bacterium
CCGCCGCCTCGACGATCCGGTCCGCGTGGTGCACCGGCACGATCTCGTCGGCCGTCCCATGCACCACGAGCACGCTCGTCGCGCCCAGCCACGCCACCGCCTCGCCCGCGTCCGCCCCCGCCCGCACAAGCATCGGCCCAAACACGCCCGCGTGATCCCGCGCGATCCCCTTCCACGATGCAAAGCCCGACACCAGCGCCACCGCCGGCACATCGCCGAGCATCGCCGCCGCGTGCGCCGCGAACGACACGCCCAAGCTCTGCCCCATCAGCCCCACCCGCGCCGCATCGACATCGTCCCGCGACCGCACGTACCGCACCGCCGCGATCGTGTCCTCGACAAGCCGCTCGCGCCGCAAGTCACCCCGCCCGCCATCGGACTCGCCGTACCCGCGATAGTCAAAGACCAGCACGCCAAACCCGTGCGACGTCAGAAACGACGAGATCCCCGCGTGGCTCTCCACGTTGCCCGCGTTCCCATGCGCATGCACAACCGCCGGCATCGGGCCCGCACTCGCCCGGTACCCCATCGGCGGCATCCACCAACCGTGCAGCGTCATGCCGTCGGTCGTCTCGAACCGCACCGACTCCACGCCGAGCGGCGTCGCGCCCACCACGCGATCCGGAAAGTAGAACAGACGCCGTTCGATCCACCCGCGGCTCAAGAACGTGACACCAAGCACAACCGCCACGCCCAGCACGCGCTTGAGCACCCAGCGCCCCCACCGCCTCGGCTTCGCGTGCTTCTCGCCGTCCGCCACCGCGTCACCGCGCCAGCTCGATCGCCCGCGTCTCGCGCAGCACCGTCACCCGGATCTCGCCCGGGAACGTCATCTCGTCGCTGACGCGCTTCGCGATGTCGTGCGCAATCAGGTACGCCTCGTCGTCGCCCACCCGCGCCGCATCGACCATCACGCGGACCTCCCGGCCCGCCTGGATCGCGTACGCCTCGGTCACGCCCGCGTGCCCCATCGCGATGTCCTGCAGCTCCTGCAAGCGCTGCACGTACCGCTCCATCGACTCGCGACGCGCACCCGGCCGAGCGCTGCTCACCGCGTCCGCGGCCATCACAATCGGCGTGTAGAAGCTCGTCGCCGGAATGTCCGCGTGGTGCCCGCCGATCGCGTTGAGCACCGGCTCCTTCTCGCCGTACTGCTTCGCGAAGTCCATG
>CAYQAD010000319.1:0-2875 GCA_964415125.1 uncultured Phycisphaeraceae bacterium
GATCCCGCTCGCCCCCGACACCCCGGCGGGCCCGAGCCGCATCGCCCACGCCCAGCGCGGCATCGCCGCCCCCCGCCGACCGCGGCAGGACCCCGAGGCGACCGACCCCCGCATCCGCGATGTCGACGAGCTGGGGCTCTGACGCCGATCGAGCGTGCCGCCGGATCGAGCGACGCGGTCGCGTCGGCATCCGCGCGTCGCGTGTCGCCGAAGTATCAGGCGGCCGCCAACTCTGGCCGGCGCTGCTTCCCGATCGCGTACAGTCCATCCACATGACCATCGCCCCGACATC
This sequence comes from uncultured Phycisphaeraceae bacterium, assembly GCA_964415125.1. Taxonomy (GTDB): domain Bacteria; phylum Planctomycetota; class Phycisphaerae; order Phycisphaerales; family UBA1924; genus CAYQAD01. Next base: position 293 of record CAYQAD010000319.1, read on the forward strand.
GCCCGCGACCTCCGCCGACACCGCTCCCACGCCCGCGAGGCGTGCCATCGGCGGCTGGGCCGAGGGCATGATGGAGCGCCACGGCGAGCCCGTCGCCGAGCTCCGCGGCGTCGAGAAGATCTACTACAAGCCCGACGGCAGCGTCATGGTCAAGGCCCTGCGCGGCGTCGACGTCGCGATCCTCCGCGGCCAGTACGTCGCGATCATGGGACCCTCCGGATCGGGCAAGTCGACCATGATGAACGTGCTCGGCTGCCTCGATCAGCCGACCTCCGGCGAGTACCTGCTCGACGGCAAGGGCGTCAGCGAGATGTCCGATGCGGACCTCAGCCACTTCCGCGGGCGCACGATCGGATTCGTTTTCCAGTCGTTCAACCTCATCCCGTCGCTCACGATCGAAGAGAACGTGGCGGTGCCGCTCTTCTACCAGAAGATCAACCGCAAGCAGCGGCGGCTGCGCGCTGAGGCGGCGCTGGCGCTGGTCGGGCTCCAAGACCGCTTGGGCCACCGACCGAAGGAGCTCTCCGGTGGCCAGCAGCAGCGCGTCGCAATTGCGCGGGCGCTGGTCAACGAGCCCGTCGTGCTCATGGCCGATGAGCCCACGGGCAACCTCGACTCCAAGACCGGCGAGCAGGTGCTCCGCGTCTTCGAGGACCTGCACGCCTGCGGCCTGACGATCGTGATGGTCACCCACGACGACTCCATCGCCGAACGCTGCGAACGCGTCATCCGCATGCGCGACGGTCTGGTCGCGACCGACGAGGTTCTTCGCGAGCGGGCGAAGACGCTCGGCGTAGAGCCCAAGCTCGCCGCACGCTTCGGCGACGACGACGTCTAGCAGCCGATGTGCTACGCGACTTCCGCGCGCACGCCCGCGGTTGCCAGTGCGCCGATCGCGATGGCAGTCAGATCGTCGATCTGTTGTAGGCTACCGGGCTGGTCGTCGAGGGCCGCCTCAAGCGCGGCCATCTCACTTGGCACGCCCACGCCGCCCTTGATCGTCGCGTTGCCGAAGCGGGCGAACTCGCGGATGTAGCCCTCGGTGGGGAGCCGGCGGGCTTTCTCGTCGGCGCCCGGATCGGGGAACGCGGTCTCGAAGCCGTCGGAGTACATCAGCAGCGTCTGGCCCGGGTCGAGCGTGAAGGTCGCCTGGTCGAACTCGGCCTCGTCAAAGACGCCCAGCAGCGGGCCCTCGGTCTCGACCGTGCCCGTCACCGAGCCGGAGAGGCGGAGCGGTGGGGGGTGTCCGGCGCCGGCGAGGCGGACGCGGCGCGATCGCACGTCGATGACGCCGTAGACCGCGGTCGCGAAGCGCTGGCCGTTCTTGCTCCAGCGGACGAGCTCGCGGTTGAGCACGGACATCGCCTCGGCGGGTTCGATGATGTTGCCTTGGCGATCCGTGCGCACGAGCGCGCGGGCGATGATCATGGTGAGCAGCGCCGCGGGCACGCCGTGCCCGACCGCGTCGGCGAGCAGGAAGCCCACGTGCGCCTCGTCGATCCACGACACGTCGTAGATGTCGCCGGAGACGTACGTCGCGGGGCGGTAGAGCGCGCCGAACTGGATGCCGTTGGTCTCGGCGGGGAGCTGCTTGGGCAGCAGCTCGCGCTGCACGCTCGAGGCGAGGTGGAGCTCCTCGTGGATCTTGTTCATCTCGCCCGTGATGCCGCCCGTGCTCGCCTGGGCGATGCGCGCGTCCGACGCGAGCCGCTCGAGCGTGGGCTGGCGGCAGGAGAGGGCATAGGCCGACGCCGCGAGCGCCACGGGGCCCGCGGCGCGATCGATCATGCAGCAGCCGTCGCCGGAGACCTGCGCGCGCAGGGCCGCCGCGTTCTCGCTGACGACGAGCACCGGCTTGCGATCGGTCGCGAGCGCATCGAGCACCACCCGCAGTGCCGCGGCTGGCATGTCATCGTCGACCGCGAGCACGTGCACCGCGCGGGCGTGCTCGTCGGCGGTGGTGATGTCCGCGAAGTTGGCGCGGGTGACCTCGGGCAACGCCTGTGGGTCGGGCCAGGCGGCGAGGAGATCGCGGGCGAGCCGGTTCGTGTGGGCGCCCCCGGGATCGGACGCGACGAGCATGAGATCACGAGCCGGCATCGAGCCCCTCCACCGTGCGCACGTTCTCGGACCCTACGAGACGGTCCGGCATCGGCGTCGCACGCGGGGGTGATCGGCTTAGCGGGCCCGCCGCTTCAGCCCGTCGAGATCGAACTCGGGCTTATCGCCCGGTTTGACCGCGATCTCGTCGAGCATGCCGCCCGCGAGCTCGATCACGAACTGCGACGGGAACCGCGAGGAGTACCGCGTGAGCCGCTGCTCGTAGGCAAAGTCGCTCTCGCCCTCCTTGCGGGGCTCGACGACCATCTGGTGGGTCTCAACGACCCGGCCGGCCGCGTCGAGGTAGATGATGTCGATGTCGACCAGGCAGTCGCGCATGACGAACTGGCGGACCGCGGAGTTGGTGAAGACGAACAGCATGCCGCCGTCGGGCGCGATGAAATCGCGATCGGACAGCCCCTGGACGCGGCTGGGCTCGTCGAGCGCGAGCTCGAGGTAGAACTCGCGGCCGTCGATGACGAC
>CAYQAD010000320.1:0-2873 GCA_964415125.1 uncultured Phycisphaeraceae bacterium
GGTTCCATGTCTCGCTGCCGCGATGCCCGAAGCGGCGTTGGAGTGCGATCACGCCCTCGCTCATCCGCTCGAAGCGGGCCCGCGCGGTGTCGATGCTGGTGATCGTGTCCTCGACGCGCAGCCGGGCCGCAGCCCGACGCCACTCGGCGAGCGGCTCACCGACGAGGCCTGCTTCCTCGACGAAGTCCAGTGCGGTTTTGATGTCGGTCGCCGCCTGGACGAATCCGCCAAGGTCGTCCGCTGCGAGTGCCTCCTGTGCATCGAGGTACGCCGCGTACACGGGCTTGAGTGCGAAGACAAAGCTGTCGGGCACGGGCACCCGGCTCGGCATCTCGGACATTGCGTCGCCCGCCATGCCGCCGTGTCCTGCGTGGGGGTTCCCGCCGCCGCCGCCACCCGGTGTCATCATGCTCGGCTTCGCGGCGATCTGCATCGCGCTATCGATACGGAACGCGCCATTGACTACGACCGAGTCGTTGCGGTTGAGCCCATCGCGCACAATGTAGAACTCCCCCGCACGCGGGCCGAGCACGACGGCCCGGCCCTCGTAGGTCGGCTTCTCTTCGCCCAGGACCTCGACATACACGACCGACCGCGTACCGGTGAAGAGCACGGCTGAGCGTGGGATCACGAGCGGCTCTTCGATGCCGGTCGGATCGCCGACCACGCCGAGCGATTCCGCGGGCACCATGTCCATGCCGCAGATGTCGCACTGACCCGGTCCGTCCTTCACGACCGTCGGGTGCATCGGGCTGACCCAGCGGCCGGCGAGTTCGTTGCTGATGACCGCGCCGTCGGCGGCAACGCGCGTCCTCACCACGGCCGACGCGAACATGCCCGGCTTGAGCCGACGCTCGGGATTCTCCACGGCGACGCGCACCGCCGCGGTGCGGGTCCGCTCATCGACCATCGGCTCGATGAACGAGATGCGGCCCTCGAATGTTTCCCCGGGGTGCGCCTCGACCGTGAAGGTCACACGCTGACCCCAGCGGAGCATCGGAAGCTGCGACTCGTAGGCCTCCATGTCGAGCCAGAGCCTCGACAGGTTGGCGATGGTGGCGATCGGCGCCCCGGTCTGCACGTAGTCGCCCTCGCGTACGGCGAGGTGCGTCACCACGCCGCCGATCGGAGCGAAGATCGTCAGGCGATCGGAGTCAAAGGAACCGTCCTCGACCGCGGCGATCTGTTCGGGCGTGATTCCGAAGAGGCGGAGCTTCTCCCGCGCCGCGGACAAGGTGTCGCGCGTCGCAGACCTCACGAGATCGCTCGTCGCGGTGCTGTTCTCCGACGCCGCCTTGGCTTGGCGGAACTCCTCGAAGGTGGCGATAAGGTCGGGGCTGTAGACCTCGGCCATGTGGTCGTCTCGGGCGACCGGGACGCCAAGATAGTTGACGAACAGCCGCTCGATGCGACCCGGGAAGTACGCGGTCAGCCGCGCGACCGAAGTCTCGTCGTATGTGACCTTGCCGTAGAGCCGGACCTGGGCGGTTGGGAAGAACCGTCCGACGGGGGCGGTCTCGATCTGGCTGAGTGCCGCCGCCGATTCGCTCATGGTGACCCGCAGTTCGCTGCCTTCGCCGCCGTCCTCGGTGACGGGGATCAGGTCCATGAAGCAGATCGGGCACTTCGCGTCCGGGTCGGGTAGCCGAACAGATGGATGCATCGAGCACGTGAACAACTGCGGCTCACCAGATTCGGCTTCGCCGTGATCGTGACCCGACTCGACAACCTCGCTCGACGGTTCCGGCGCTGGCTTGCCGATCTGATAGCCGATGACGAGCGCAGCCACGATCGCGACAACAGCGATGCCGGCAGCAGTGTGCTTCCAGAGCCATCCGAGCACGGATTGTGAACGCTTCAGAAACTTGCTCATGGCTGCACCTCGTTCGATTCAGACTCGGTTGTGGAACTGGTCGCGGGCTCCGTGGGCACGGGCTCGCCGACGAGCGTGTTTAAGCGGGCCAGCGCCTGCCCGCGGTCCGCACGTGCCCGCTCGGCCGAGATCGCGAACTCGAGCAGCGTGCGCTCGGTATCGAGCAGGTCCAGGAAGCTCGTGTTGCCCGTGCGGAACCCGGCAAGCGATGCACGCAGTGACTCCTCCGCCTTCGGAATCAGCGTCGTCTCAAAGAGCCGAACGCGTCGGTCGGCGTCCGTGTGCTCGAACCACGCGCGCTGGATCGACGCGGTGATCCGGTTCGCTTCGTCGGCCCGCTCGAACGACACCGCGAGCCTGCGAGCGATCGCCTCCCGCACGCCGGCGTCGTACTTGTCGCGCCAGAGGGGGACCGCGATCCCGAAGCTGAGCAGGATCGGATCGTCGCCGCTCTCGGCGATCGAGCTGTCGATTGCCTCATCGGTGACGATGTAGTCGAGCCCGACGGTGAAGTCAGGCAGGCCTTCCTTCCGGGCGACATCAGTGCGGATGCGCTGTTCCTCGATCCTTTCGTCGAGCGCGAGCAGCACGGGATTAGAACGCCGAGCGATCTCGGCGAGGGCGGGTCCGTCAACAGACGCCACGCGTCCCGGCAGCTCGGTAAACTCAGCGACCGGCGCATCGGTTGGGCGGTTCAGTGCCGCGTTCAGGTCCGCGACGTAGGTGGGATGCATCGCACGGAGTTGAGCGAGCCGATCCTCGAGCTGCCCGAGTTCGACCTGCACGCGGACGAGCTCCGGGTGAGAGCCCGAGCCGACGCGGTACCGGGCGCGGACGACCTCCTCGAACGAACTGAGCAGTTCGAGGTTCTCGCCCGTGATGCGGATCGCGGCATCGAGGTAGGCGACCTCGTGCAGTGTCTCGACGACACGCTCTGTGACATCCAGCCTCGCCGCTTCGAACTGACGCCACGCGGCCCTTGCCGCCATCGCGGCGGCGT
>CAYQAD010000321.1:0-2869 GCA_964415125.1 uncultured Phycisphaeraceae bacterium
GGCGAGGGCCTGTTCGGCGGCGTCGGCGCGGGCGCGTGCTTCGGACGCGGACGAGTTGGCGGCGGCGACGGCTTTGGCCTTGGTCGTGAGGGCCCAGGCGGCGACGGCTGCGGCGATCGCCGCGAGGGCGAGGGCGATGATGGCAAAGGCTTCGGTCATGCGGCGAGTGTAGACGGGGGCGTCCTCACAGAGCCCAAACGACAGTGTGTCCGCATGTGCGAGCGGGCGGGTTGTGCGCCATGCCGACCCGGCTGCCAGTTTGGCACGGCCGGCGCGGCATGGCGCGATTGGCTGGCAGGGGGGTGGTTGCGGCGTGCTTCGTAAGATGTTGTGTGGCAGTTGGTTGTGTGGTTGTCGCGGCTGGTCCGGCAGTTGCCTTGGGTGTGGGCGATGCGATCGGTGCGCTTCCATTTCGACGATGCTCCGCCCGCGGCCCGGCCGCCGGCGGCGGGTGTGTCGTCGGATCGGGCTGGCCGGCTGAACCTGCTGGTGTCGTATGCGGGGTGGCAGGACGACCCGTGGGTGGAGCGGCTGCCGAAGATCCTCGAGCCGATGGGCGTGCACGCGGTGCGGGCGAGCACGGGGCGTGAGGCGTCGGACGTGATCCGGCGGACGCCGATCCACGCGGCGGTGGTTGATCTGGGGCTGCCGTTGGACGGTCTGCCGCGGGACGGCGAGGCGGTCGAGGACGAGGCCGCGATTCCGGAGGGCGGCGTTCGGCTGCTGGAGTTGTTGCGTCGTTTGGAGACGGCGCCGCCGGTGGTGGTGGTGAAGGCGATGCGGACGGCTCGGGATGACCGGCGGGTGATGGCCGCGGCGCTGCGGGCGGGCGCGTTCGCGGTGGTCGATCGGCCCCACTCGACGAGGGACATGGAAACGCTGCTGGAGACGCTTCGGCGTCTGCTGACGAAGCACTACGCGGGCCGGTGGCCCGGGATGTCGTAAGGGACTTATCTGCCGCAGGCGGTTTCGCCGGTGGATGGTTTACTGATTGTGAGTTTCACACTCCAAAGGGAGATACCTGAAGATGGCAACGAAGACCAAGAGCAAGATCAACGTCCGCCCGCTGCACGACAAGATCATCGTCAAGCGCGATGAGGCCGAGTCTCAGACTGAAAGCGGCATTTACCTGCCCGAGTCGAGCAAGGACAAGCCCAAGAGCGGCGTGGTCCAGGCGATCGGCGACGGCCGACTCAACACCGAGACGGGCGAGCGCATCCCCCTGACCGTGCAGTCGGGCGACCGCGTGCTGTTCACCTCGTACGCGGGCACGGAGATCAAGCTCGATGGCGTCGAGATGCTGATTCTCGATGAGTCGGAAGTGCTCGCGGTCGTCGACTAAGTCAGGACGCGCGACGTGACACACGACCAGCTCAGGCAGGCACTGGCAGAGCTCAACGGCGAGCGCTCCGCGACGTTTGCGATCGCGGGGGTTGGCTCGTTTGGAGAGGGAGGGGGCGGCCAGTTGACGGTCGCGAGCGCGATGTTGGTGCCGGATGAGCCGGACCATCTGATCAAGGTCACGGACGGCCAGAGCATTTTCATTATCGACGCCGAGCGCGTCGCGTGGGTCCGCATCGGGCTCAACGCGGGGCCGGCGCTTGGGAAGTAATCGAAGAACACACGACGCGGCGCGATTGGGCCGCGTGAAAGGACAAAGACATATGGCAGCCAAGCAGATCGCATTCAACGCCGACGCGCGGGAGCGCATTCTTAAGGGCGTTCAGAAACTCGCCCACGCCGTCAAGGTGACGCTGGGCCCCTCGGGCCGCGTGGTCGTGCTCGAGAAGTCGTTCGGGTCGCCCACGGTGACCAAGGACGGCGTGACCGTGGCGAAGGAGATCACGCTCGAGGATCCCTACGAGAACCTCGGCGCGCAGATGGTCAAGGAAGTCGCGAGCAAGTGCTCCAAGGACGCGGGCGATGGCACGACGACCGCGACCGTGTACGCCGAGGCGCTCTTTGCCGAGGGCCTGAAGAACATCACGGCCGGCGCGAACGCAAACGACATCAAGCGCGGCATGGACGCGGCGGTCGAGGCGATCACGGCCGAGCTGCACAAGATGTCCAAGTCGATCAAGGACTCGAAGGAGATTGCCCAGGTCGGCACCTGCAGCGCGAACCAGGACGCCGAGATCGGCAAGATCATCGCGCAGGCGATGGACAAGGTCGGCAAGGACGGCGTGATCACCGTCGAAGAGGGCAAGAGCCTCGAGACCGAGGTCGAGCTCGTCGAGGGCATGCAGTTCGATAAGGGCTACCTGTCGCCGCACTTCGTGACCGATCAGGCAAAGATGGAGGCGACGCTCGAGAAGCCCTACATCCTGATCCACGAGAAGAAGATCAGCAGCGCGAAGGACCTGCTGCCGATCCTCGGCAAGATCGCCGAGGCGGGCGAGAGCCTGGTCATCATCGCCGAGGACGTCGACTCCGAGGCGCTGGCGACGCTGGTGGTCAACAAGCTGCGCGGCATCCTGAAGATCGCGGCCGTCAAGGCCCCGGGCTTCGGCGATCGTCGCAAGGCGATGCTCGATGACATTGCCGTGCTCACCGGCGGCACGGCCGTGATGGACGAGCTGGGCATCGATCTCGAGAAGCTCGAGCTCAAGGACCTGGGCCGGGCGAAGAAGGTCGTGATCGACAAGGAGAACACGACGATCGTCGAGGGCGCGGGCTCGAGCAGCGCGATCAAGGGCCGGATCGATCAGATCCGCCACCAGATCGAGGCGACCAGCAGCGACTACGACCGCGAGAAGCTCGAGGAGCGTCTGGCGAAGCTGGCCGGCGGCGTCGCGCAGATCAACGTCGGCGCCGCGACCGAGGTCGAGATGAAGGAGAAGAAGGCGCGTGTCGAGGACGCGCTGCACGC
>CAYQAD010000322.1:0-2860 GCA_964415125.1 uncultured Phycisphaeraceae bacterium
ATCAGCACGAGCGCGTCTTCGAGGACCGCCTCGGCCGTCTTCGGGTCGGTCATGAAGTACGGCGAGAGGTAGCCCTTGTCGAACTGCATGCCCTCGACGTAATCGAGCGTCGTGTCGGCGCTCTTGCCCTCCTCGATCTCGACGACGCCGTCGGGGCCGACCTTGGCAATCGCCTCGGCGATGAGGTCGGCGACCTCCTTGTCGTGGTTGGCCGAGACGGCCGCGATCTTCGCGTAGTCCGCCTTGCCGCGGCACTGGATCGCCATGCCGTCGATCGCCTCACCCGCGACCTCCGCCGCCGAGTTGATGCCGCGCTGGAGCTGCACGGGGTTCGCGCCGGCCGCGACGTGCCGCAGGCCCTCGGTGAAGATCGCCTGGGCGAGCACGGTCGCCGCGGTTGTGCCGTCGCCGGCCTTATCGGCGGTCTTCTTCGCGACCTCGTTGACCATCTTCGCGCCCATCGACTCGAACGGCTCGGGCAGCGAGACCTCCTTGGACACGCTCACACCGTCCTTCGTGACGTGCGGCCCGCCGTAGGACTTCTCGATCACCACGTGCCGGCCCGAGGGGCCCATCGTGCACTTGACCGCGTCCGCGAGGCGATCAACGCCCTTCTTCATCTCGATCAGCGCGTTGTCGTCGAACATGATCTGCTTGGCTGCCATGGGTCGTCTCCAGTTTCCCTAGTCGCCCGGGCGAAGCGCCGGGCGTGAATGTGCGTTCGAATCCTGCGTGTTCCTACGCGGGCTGGTACAGCGTGTACCCCGCGTGTTCCATCTCTTCACCAGCCGCGTCCCACACCCAATGCAGACACCGCTCGTGCATGTACTTCATCCATCCGCCAGCCACGCCGGCGCGATAGAACGACTTCGTGTCCGTCCGCTCAAAGCCCGCGGACGTCTTGGTCTTCGAGCTCGGCGCCTCGGCCTCGTCCGGATCGAGATCTAAGAACTCATACAGCTTCGGCCTGTGGGCCGCCAGATCGCTGCGGAGGTCCTCGTAGTTGATCTCCATCGCGCGCCCGTCGAGCTCGCCCGCCTCCATGAGGCGGATTGTCTCGCGATCCCGCTGACGCATCGTGGCCCACCCTCGCGCCATGTGCCGCACCCACTGCTCGTCGCCGAGCAGCTCTTCGGGATGCCGCTCGAAGTGGTCGGCGTCCTTCTTATAGCGGTTCATGAGCTTGCGGATGGTCCCCCGCTGCTCACGCTCGACGATCGCCGGCACGACCTCGGGCCCGCACCGCAGCACGTGGTACGTCCACGACACGATCACATCGCGCGGGTCGCGCACGACGGTGACGTGCCGTGCGCCGGGCACCAGCGCCATGATCCGCCGGGGCGTCTGGTCGCAGAACCACGTCGCGCCGGGCTTCTCGTGGGCGGTCGCGAGAATCGTCTGGCGGACCGTCTCGACGAAGTACCGCTGCGCGACCTCGCGGGCAGGCCCGCCCGACGCGACATGCCACTCCCGCCGGAAAAAGTCATCAAACCCCCGCAGCAGCGCCTCGAAGTGGTACTCGCCGCGCACGTGCACCTTGGGGTGCAACGCGAGCAGGCTGCCCACCCAGTTCGTGCCCGAGCGAGCGTGCCCCGACAGAAAGCACACGCGCTGCGCATCGTCGTCGCGCTGGGGGCGACCGACGTGCTCGGGCAACGTCGGAGCCCGGAGCTCGACGGGCCCACGCTTGGCGAGTTGTTTGATGTTCTCTATCACGGCGTCGCGCATCTCAATTCGGACTCAGGCCAGATCAGCCGCCGATGATGCCGAGCAGCTCGGTCTCACGCATGATCAGGTGCGTGTCGCCCTTGAGCTCGATCTCGGTGCCGGCGTACTTGCCGTAGACGACCGTGTCGCCCTTCTTCACCGTCGGAACCGAGCGCTTGCCGTTCTCGAGCAGCTTGCCGGGGCCGATCGCGACGACCTTGCCCTGGATCGGCTTCTCCTTCGAGCCCTCGGGCAGGAAGATGCCCGATGCGGTCTTGGTCTCGGGCTCGATGGGCTTGATCACGATGCGGTCTTCGGTGGGCTTGATTGCCATTGGTACTTCTCCTGGTGTGCAGCGTGCGGGGCGATCGTGCCGGGCACGCAGAGTGTGTGTGAAGAACTTCGATCTATGCCGCACGAGCCGGCGTCAATCGGCCTGCGACTCAGTACGACGTTTCCTGTTCCGGGCTCGTGTCGGCACGCACGGTCTCGCGCGCCGCGCCCGCGTCAACAAACTGCTGGGCCTGGGCGCGACGGACACGAACTGCTGCGGGCCGATCGTGGGCATCCGAAAGATCCAGCACGAGCGAGGGTGTGCCAACGGTGGGCACGCTGACCTCAACGACCCGCCGCACCTCGCCCGCCGCGTCTCGTCGGCTGCCGACGACACGGAGGCGATCCACGACGCCCGCCGAACCGACCCAATAGTCACGCACCTCCTCGCAACGCCCGAGCTGCGGGAACGCACGCAGGGCGCGCTTCCGCAGGTGGTCCCGGGTTTGCTCTTCGGTGAAGCCGCGTGTCATAGGGCTGGTCGCTTTCGTGCTTGAACTCTCGGAGTGGGCGCGAGTGCCGAGCGTTTAGAAGCCCATGCCGCCCATGCCCGGCATGCCGCCCATACCACCCATTCCGCCCATACCACCCATGCCGCCGCCCATGCCACCCATGGGGTCGCCGCCGGCACCCGCACCGGCGGGCTCGGGCTCTGGGATCTCGGTGACAACACAGTCGGCCGCGAGCAGCACCGTCGCGACGCTCGCCGCGTTCTGGAGCGCCGAGCGATCGACCTTGGCGGGCGTGATGACGCCGTCGGCAATAAGGTCGCCGTACTCGCCGCTCAGCGCGTTGTAGCCGAACGACGCGTCGCCCTCGT
>CAYQAD010000323.1:0-916 GCA_964415125.1 uncultured Phycisphaeraceae bacterium
CAACTCGGCCTCCAACGGCTCGGCATCCAGCAACTCGGGTTCCCGCAACACCGCACCCGCACCCGGCGCAACCTTCGAGATCCTCCTCCCCGAGCATCAACCCTCGCCCATCGACGGCTACCCACTCCCCTAAATCCCCCCACCCAATCTCCACCAGCCTGCCCCACCCACATGACACCAACAGAGGCAACCATCACGGACAAGCCCCACCTCGCCGTCGTCGCACTCGACGACGACGATGACTTCCGCGAGTTCCTCGCCTCCTTCCTCGAAGCCGAAGGCCACGACGCACGCCTCGCCGCAACGCCCGACCAGCTCATCGCCGCCTGCGAAGAAGCCCTCCCCGACGTCGTCCTCCTCGATATCAAAATGGGCCGCCACTCCGGCGAGCACGTCCTCGCCACACTCCGCGACCGCTGGCCCAAGCTCTGCGTCATCGTCCTCACGGGCTACCCATCCCTCGACTCCATGCGACAGACCTTCAAGCAGGACGCCTTCGACTACCTCGCCAAGCCCTTCAAAGCCGAAGACCTCCGCAACGCGCTCGCCCAGGCCGCCGAAACCTTCAACCTCGGCCAGCGCCCCCAAGACGCGCTCCGCCGCGAGCTGGGCAGGCGCATCCGCCTCGCCCGCACCCAGCGCTCCTGGACGCTCAAAGACCTCTCCGAAACCGCGAGCGTCTCCGTCAGCCAGCTCTCCTCCATCGAACGCGGCGCCCACCTCCCAAGCCTCGAGTCCCTCCTCGCCATCGCCACCGCGCTCGAGCAAACCCCCTCCGCCTGGCTCGCCGACGCCGGCTTCTAGCGCCCCCTTTCAACGCCCCCATCCCCCCGCCCGGGTGACGCCCAGCCCCCAACGCCCATCACCCAGCGCGTGACCACCGCCCCCCCCGAAAACCCCCACCCCCCGCCCCCCC
>CAYQAD010000323.1:926-2847 GCA_964415125.1 uncultured Phycisphaeraceae bacterium
CCGGCTTCTAGTGCTGCCTTTCCAGTAGCCACTTCGCCGCCCCGTTCGACCCACCTTTCGGAGCTCCTTTTTTCGCGTGGTTTGACGCCCTGCCCCCAACGCCCTTCACTCTGCGCGTGACCACCGCCGCCCCGGAAATCCCCCACGCCGCGACCACCACGCGCAAGCCCCGAGGCGACATCCTCGTCACCGCCTTCGAGCCCTCCGGCGACGACCACGCCGCCGTCCTCATCGCAGAGCTCAAACGCCGACATCCATCCCTCACCATCCACGCCCTCGGCGGCCCCAAGATGCAAGCCGCAGGCGCGCAGCTCATCGAGCGCACCGGCGACGACGCCGTCATGGGCGTCCCCACCCTCGACAAGGTCCGCGAGCACCGCGCCATCAACACCCGCATCGCCGCATGGCTCGACACCAACCCCGCCGGCAAGCGGATCGCGATGCACATCCCCGTCGACTCCCCCGCCGCCAACTTCCCCATCTGCAAGCTCACCAAAAAGCGCGGCATCACCGTCTGCCACCTCGTCGCGCCCCAAGTCTGGGCCTGGGCCACCTGGCGCATCCGCAAGCTCCGCCGCCTCTCGGACCTCGTCCTCTGCGTCCTCCCCTTCGAAGAGAAGTGGTTCCGCGACCGGAACGTCAACGCCCGCTTCGTCGGCCACCCCCTCTTCACCCACCCCCTCGACACCAACGCCCTCGACGCGGCCGCCAACGAGCTCCAGCGCGACCTCCCCGCCGGCGAGCCGCGCCTCGCCCTGCTCCCCGGCTCGCGCCCCGCCGAGCTCGCCCGCAACTTCCCCCTCCTCCTCGACTCGTTCCGCCGACTCCGCCAAGACCGCCCAAGCCTCGTCGGCATGGTCGCCGCCACCACCCAGCCCGTCGCCGACCATCTCCGCACGCTCGCCGACGCCACCGGAGGCTGGCCCGACCGCCTCCACATCGTCTCGGGCAAGACCGACGCCGTGCTCCACTGGGCCGACGTCGCCCTCGTCACCTCGGGCACCGTCACCCTCCAGGTCGCCCGCCACCGCACGCCCATGGCAATCGTCTACAAGTCCAAGAGCCCCATGCTCTACATGGTCCTCCAGCCCCTCCTCTTTGCCACCGAGTTCTTCACCCTCCCCAACCTCATCGCCGCCCGCGAGGTCGTCCCCGAGTTCGTCCCGCACTTCGAGGGCCACGAGCCCCTCACCGCCGCCGCCGCCAAGCTTTTGGGCGATCCCGAAGCCGCCGCCACCCAGCGCGCCGAGCTCGAGTCCATCGTCCAGCAGTTCACCACCCACAACGCCGCGACCGAAGCCGCCGACGCCATCGAGCCCCTCCTGCTCGAGCCCGCCCACTAAGCCCCCCCACAAGCGTTCCCGCCCAGCGCCATCACCACGCGAGCCGGCCGCACGCGCAGTGGGCTTGCGTGTTTCTTCCCCATCCCGTCTTCACCCATCGAGCCCATCGCGTCCATCGCGTTGAACGCTCTTCTTCACGCCTCCCCGCCCCCGCACCGCACCCGCACCACCATCACACCCACAACCCCGTTCCCAATCCGATCAACGATCGGCCGCACCTCGATCGCCGCCTGCGACACCGGCCAATCACGATCCATCCAACGATGCAGCGCAGCCCCTAGATCGTGCCGCGCCACCACCTCATCCGCCGCAAACAAAACCAACATCACCGCCCCGTGCACGAGCCCACGCGCCTTGCCAAGCTTCTTCGCATCCCGCCCCGCCGCCAGCAGCTCCCCCGCGTACGTCCGGTTCGGCCCGGGCACGCCCGCCTCGTAGCAGTGCTGCCCAACGACCTTCACCTCCAGCCACATCGCATCGCCCGGGTCCACGCCCTCCGCGAGCTCGGGCTCCTCCTGCGCCGCGACCTCCGCGAACAGCCCATCCTCCGCCGCCGCGATCCGCCGCCCGACCTCCAC
>CAYQAD010000324.1:0-2829 GCA_964415125.1 uncultured Phycisphaeraceae bacterium
ACTTGGGCGATGTGAAGGCCCGCGACGTTGCGGGGCGGCGCGAGTCTAGCGGGCCGAGCGGGCGAGCAGCCAGCGGAGTTCCTGGATGCGCAGCAGCACGGCACCCGCGGCGACCGTCGCGCCGCCGACAGCTACCGCGGCGGCGAGGGCGATCGCGTGGGCGGTCCACGACGCGGGCGGCCCCAGCAGGTGCTGGATGGCGAGGACCGCAGCGGCCATCACGGCAGTGATCGCGATGATGATGGCAACGCTCCGGATGCCGGCCTTGTCGATCGGCCATCGGGCGGTGCGGCGGCGGAGGACGATCGTGAGGATGAGTGTTTGCAGGGTCGCGGAGATCGCGGTCGACGCGGCGAGGCCGGCCTCGGCGAGGGGCCAGATGAGTGTGAGGTTCAGCGCGAGGTTGAGCGCGACCATCGCGACGGCGATGGTGGTGGGCGTGCGGGTGTCGCCGAGGGCGTAGAAGGCGCGGGTGAGGACCTGGTTGAGCGAGTAGGCCCAGACCGCGCCGGCGTAGGCGATGAGCACGGCGGTCGCGGCGGTGAGGCCCTCGGGGGAGAAGGCGCGGTCGCCCCCGCCGTAGAGCACGGCGACGAGATCGGGCGCGACCAGCGCCAGGCCGACCGAGGCGGGCAGGCCGATAAAGAGGCTGAGTCGGAGCCCGCGCGTGAGCGTGCTGGCGAAGGCGCTGGGATCGGCGGTGTTCGTTGCGGCGCGGGCGAGGAGGGGGAAGACGGCGGTGGCGACGGCGATGCCGAAGACCCCGAGCGGGAACTGGTAGAGGCGCTGGGCGAAGAAGAGCACGGCGTTGGAGGACTCGTTGAGCGGGTAGTCGCGGCCGAGGATCGTCGGGCCGACCCAGACGGGGTACATGGCGATGACCGTGTCGAGGAAGGCGTTGAGCTGGAGTGTGCCAAGGCCGATGACGGCGGGGATGAACCGGCGGAGCATGCGGCGTGCACGGCTGGAAACGTCGACGGACGCGGCACGCCATGCGATCTGTCCACGCAGCGCACGGAGCGCCCAGGCGACCTGAATCGCGCCGGCAAGAAGCGTTGCGACCGCGACGGCGTAGGCGGCGGCGCGGGGCGTGATGTCGGCGATGAGCAGGGCGGGGAGCGAGGCAGCGATGATGCAGAGGTTGAGCACGATCGGCGCGGCGGCGGTGGGGGCGAAGCGGTTGTGCGACTGGAGGATGCCACCCAGGACCGCGGCGACGCAGACCAGCGGCATGAAGGGGAGCATGACGGCCATGAGGGCGAGCGAAAAGTCTCGGTGCTCATCGGCGGGGAGCGCGAGCAGGAGGCCGATGAGGATCGCCTCACCGAGGAGCGTGAGGGCGGCGGTAATGATGATGGTGAGGTGGAGGGTGAAGCGGGCGATGGCGCTGGCGTGGGCGGGGCCTTCGGATTGGGCGGCGGCGTACTCGGGGATGAAGGCGGCGGAGAGCGCGCCCTCGCCGAAGAGTCGGCGGAAGAGGTTGGGCAGGGCGAATGCGGCGGCGAAGGCCGAGCCGATGGGCGTGTCGAGGAAGAGGCGGGCGGTGATGAGGTCGCGGCCGAGCCCGAGCAGGCGGGAGACGAGCGTGAGCCCGGAGACCGTGCGGACCGCGCCGGCGAGCTGGCCGGTGTTTGATGGTGCGGCGGGCTTGGGCGCTGGTTCGGTGTTCACGCGGGGTGTGGTATCGGCGTGATCGCGTCAGCCGCGGAAGAAGATGAGCCAGACCACGGTGAGGACGGGGAGCAGGAGGATGAGCGAGCGGACGCAGTAGCCGAAGAAGGAGGGCATGCGCAGGCCCGAGGACTCGGCGATGGCGCGGACCATGAAGTTTGGGCCGTTGCCGATGTAGGTCATCGCGCCGAAGAAGACCGCGCCGAGGCTGACGGCGGCGAGTCGACGCGGGTTGCCTTCCTGCGTGAGGAAAGCGGCGATGGTGTCGCTGTTGATGGGCGTTGGGCCGAAGGCGACCTGGAGGAAGTTGAGATAGGTCGGCGCGTTGTCGAGCACGCCCGAGAGCGAGCCGGTGGCGAAGTAGAAGGTGCCGGGCGAGTCGAGCCCGAGGCGCGAGCCGTTGGCCGCGAGGAATCCCAGCGCCGGGGCCATGGTGGCGAAGATGCCGATGAAGAGCAGGCCGACCTCTTTGACGGGGAAGAAGCTGAACTCATTGGCGGCGTAGATCTCTCGGCTGGCGAGGAGGTATGCGGCGATGGCAACGGCGATCTGGAAGGTCGCGCCGATGGGGAGGCCCTCGATGCCGAGGTGGTCGCGGAGCATCGGGTCGATGAAGACGCCGGCGATGATGAGTGCGAGGGCGATGATGCCGGTGGTGCCTCGGATGGAGACCGAGAGGCCGCGTTGCTCGTCGGCGTCTGGAGCTGGCGTTGCGGGATGCTTCGCGGGACCGATGAGCCGGTCGATCGCGAAGAACATGGCGAGGAGCATGCCGATGCACGTGGCCCACATGGGCCAGAGGTTGGTGAGCGTCCATGAGAAGGGGACGCCCTTGAGGTATCCGAGGTAGAGGGGCGGGTCTCCGATGGGCGTGAGCGCGCCGCCGCAGTTGGAGACGATGAAGATGAACATGACGACGTGGATGGCCTTGAGCCTGCCGGCGTTGAGGCGCATGAAGGGTCGGATGAGCAGGACGCTCGCGCCGGTGGTGCCGACGATGTTGGCGAGGAGTGCGCCGGCGGCGAGGAGGGTGGTGTTTGCCAGCGGGGTGCCCCGGCCTCGGACGGTGATGAGCACGCCGCCGGACGCGACGTAGAGCCCGCCGATGAGCGCGATGAAGGCGTAGTACTCGAGGGCGGTGTGCAGCATGTGGTGCTG
>CAYQAD010000325.1:0-1378 GCA_964415125.1 uncultured Phycisphaeraceae bacterium
CCCGCCCCCGTCCAGGTCGAGCCCAAGCCGGGCGGCAGCCCCCGCGCGCCCATCGGCAGCGAGCACGACACGATCGAGGTCTCGTTCGTCATGCCCTGCCTCAACGAGTCCAAGACGATCGCGACCTGCATCGACTGGGCCGCCCAGTGCATCCGAGAGCACGGCCTGCGTGCCGAGATCGTCGTGGGCGACAACGGCTCGACCGACGGCTCGCAGGACATCGCCCGCGTCCATGGCGCCCGCGTCGTCGACGTGCCCATCCGCGGCTACGGCGCGGCGCTCATGGGCGCGATCGAGGTGAGCCGCGGCACCTACGTCATCATGGGCGACTCCGACGCCCAGCACGACTTCCGCGACTGCTTCGACTTCGTCGAGAAGCTCCGCGCCGGCCACGACTTCGTCATGGGGTCACGCTTCGCCGGCGAGATCACCGAGGGCTCGATGGGCTGGAAGAACCGCTACATCGGCAACCCCGCGCTTACCTTTGTCGGCCGAACGCTCTTCGGCGCGAAGGTCGACGACTTCCACTGCGGCCTGCGCGCCTTCCGCCGCGATGTCTACGAAACCCTCGACGTGCGCACGACCGGCATGGAGTTCGCCAGCGAGATGATCATCAAGGCCGCCTGCCGCGGCGTGAAGATGACGCAGATCCCCATCACCGTCCTACCCCCCGGCCGCGACGGCCCGGCGCACCTGCGGCCCTGGCGCGACGGCTGGCGCCACCTGCGCTTCATGCTCCTGCTCAACCCGCGCTGGACGCTCGGCATCCCGGGCCTCGCGCTCATGCTGCTCGGCGCGCTGCTCGCCGCCCCGGTTGTTGCGGGGCCGATCACGATCGCCGGCCTTACGCTCGACTACCACACGCTCATCCTCGGCGCGATGCTCATCATGGTCGGCTACCAGGCCGTCACCGTGTCGGTCGCCGCGCGCATCTATGCCCTCACCGAAGAGATCGGCCCGCCGGCCCCCCACTTCCAGAAGCTCTTCGGCCTCTTCACGCTCGAGCGCGGGCTGGTCGCGGGCGTCACACTCGCGGCCGCCGGCGCGGTCACCATCGCCGCCCTGACCATCCTCGCCCTCACCCGAGGCTTCGAGCCCGAGGCGACCGGCCAGACCATCCGAGCCCTGGTCATCGGCGCCACCTGCGTCGTCCTCGGCACACAGACGGCGCTGATGAGCTTCTTCTACTCGATGCTGGGCATCCGAACGCGCTAGGTCGCGGCGGCGGTACGGGATGAACATCGGAAGTCGCAGCCCATTTGGAAACGTTGGCTCGGCGACAACCATCCGCCTCGCCTCCGTCATCCCCCCCCCCACCACCCCCACCCACGCCCAGCACGGCCTGCGCACCACAACGCGTCGGCGGCGTGCGACAACC
>CAYQAD010000325.1:1388-2828 GCA_964415125.1 uncultured Phycisphaeraceae bacterium
GGACTTCTCGGCGTATCTCTCGCTCTGGTCGGCAGGCTCGCCCCGGGCCGACCTGACCACCACCGGCAGCGCCTCGGGCACGCCCGACGGCGTGGTCGATCTGAGCGACTTCTCGGTCTACCTCTCGGCCTGGTCGGCCGACTGCCCCTAAGCCCCAATCCGCTCGCACGCCAACGCCCCCTCGCGTACCCTTGCTCGCCCGGCGGACGCTCTTCCGCCGGGCCCGAAAGAGGAGGGGGCGATCGTGCCCGGCGATCCGGAAACCGCACAAGACACGCTCAAGCTCGAGGTCGTCGCCGGCACGCCGATCTCGGCTGTCGTCGCGCTCCCGCGCACGACCGTGATCTGCGGCCGATCCAGCCAGTGCGACACCCAGCTCCCCGACAACACCATCTCCCGCCGGCACTTCTCCCTCACCTACAAGGCCGGCGCCTGGCTGATCGCCGACCTCGAGTCGCGCCACGGCACCTTCCTCAACGGCATCAAGCTCGAGCCCAACGCCACCGCCCCCATCCGCACCGGCGACCTCGTCCGCTGCGGGCAGTGGACCTTCCGCGCCCGCATCGGCGACCAGCTCTCCACCGGCGGCGTCCGCTCCGAGGACGACCTGGGCTCCACGCTCAACCGCGTCCAGAAAGTCCCCGAAGCCGAGCTCGGCTCGCTCGCCCAGCAGCGCCTCGAGCTGCTGATCGAGTGCGCCGCGAGCATCAACACGGCCGCGAGTGAGGACGAGCTCGCCACGGCAGTCCTCGACGCGCTGCTCGCCGGCACGGGCTTCCCGCGCGCCATGCTCATCCGGAGCATCGACAGCAGCGGCGCGGTCGATGTGGTCGGCTTCCGAGGCCCGCCCGGCGAGGCCGCCGAGGACCTCGTCGTCAGCCAGTCGCTCTTCCAATCGGCAAAGGCCGGCGAGATCGTGCGCATGAGCGCCGACGGCCCGGTGAACTACGGCGAGAGCATCGTCCGCCTCGGCATCCACTCGGCGCTGTGCGCCCCGGTCATGCTCGACGGCGCGGTCGCCGCGTTCATCTATCTCGATGCGCGCAACGCCGAGCAGTCGGTCCAGCAGGACGCGGCCGCCTTCTGCCAGGCGATCGCGAGGATGTGCGGGCTGGCGTTCTCCAATATCAAGCGCGCCGAGCTCAAGAGCCGGCACGACAAGCTGCTGGGCGACGTGCAGGCCGCGGGCGAGGCCCAACGCCTGCTCATGCCGCCGAGCAAGGCCCGCGTCGCGGGCGTGGACTACGTCGTGAAGATGCGCCCGGGCCGATACGTCGCGGGCGACCTGTTCAACATCATCACCCTGCCCGACGGCCGGCTCGCGGCCTACCTGGGCGACGTCTCGGGCAAGGGCGTCGGTGCCGCCATCCTCATGGCGACCGTGCAGACCCACCTCAAGCTCGCACTCCGCGAGCACCTCGAGCCCGCCAAGGCGCTCGA
>CAYQAD010000326.1:0-2822 GCA_964415125.1 uncultured Phycisphaeraceae bacterium
CTCAACATCGGCCTGAGCGGCCAGCCCAACGCCGGGCCCGACATCGGCGGGTTCAACGGCGACTCGGGCGCCGAGATGTACGCACGCTGGATGGGCATGGGCGCGATGATGCCCTTCGCCCGCGGACACTACGGCTTCGCCAACCGCGACCGCGAGCCGTGGTCCTACGGCCCGGCCACCGAGAACACCTCCCGCCTCGCGCTCAACCGCCGATACCGACTGCTCAACTACATCTACACGCAGTTCTACGTCGCGCACACCACGGGCCTGCCCGTGTCGCGCCCGCTGTTCTTTGCCGAGCCGGCCAACCCCGACCTGCGCGAGTACGACGATGGGTTCCTCGTCGGCCCAGGATTGCTCGTGGCAGGCGCAACTAAGCCCGGCGCGGTGCCGCAGGTGCCGCCGATGGACACGCCGATCTACCGCTTCGGCTTCCCGCAGAGCGATGCGCCGGGCGCACCGTCCGATCTTTCCGATACCGACCTGCCCGACATGTATGTGCTCGGCGGGCACGTCGTCACGGCCAACGAGCTGGCCCAGCACTCGCGCGAGCTGACGCCGCAGCGGACCGAGGCGCTCGAGCTGCTCATCGCCCTCGACGAGGCGGGCCAGGCATCGGGCGTCTTCTACGAGGACGACGGCGACGGCTGGGACTTCCAGACCGGCGACTACTGCCTTATCGAGTGGACCGCGAAAGAAACCGGCGGGCAGGTCACGGTCAGCGCGACGCAGATCGGTGGGAACCTGCCGATCGCAAGCCGGCCGCTGACGATCCGCGTGCTCACCGGCGGCGGCGCGTCAAGCGACCTCGCCACGACCACGGCCGCCCTGCCCGTGAGCTTCCCCATCGCAACCCCCGCGCCCGACGCCCAGCCCGCGCCCGAGCTGCGCGACGGCCGGCTCGTCGGCGAGGCGTTCGGCAATTCGCCGCTCGCAACCAATGACCGCTTCCGCTACTCCGAAATCTCCCAGCTCCGAGCCCTCTACGCCCGCGCGACGAGCGCCGGGCTCGAGATCGGCATCGAGGGCGAGCTGGCGATCGACGGCACCGCGGTCGCCATTTTCATCGACTCCCAGCCGGGCGGACAGAACTTCATCAATACATCGAGCCTCAACCCGCCCCCCTCCGGGTTGCGCGACCTGACCGGCACGCGCCTCGATCCTGGCTTCGAGGCCGACCACATGCTCTTCGCCAACGGCTTCGACGGCTCGGTCTTCTGCGACTGGGTCACGCTCCAGGGCGGCAGCAGCAAGACCTACCTCGGACGGCAGTTCATCGGCTCCGGCGGCGCGACGCTCACGGGGGGGTCGAGCCAGGGCATCGAGGTGGCGCTGGGCTCGGCAGGGCACGCCGCGGGCTCCGGCTTCGAGATCTTCATCCCGTCGTCGGCGATCGGCGCTGGCACCGGCGACCTCGGGCAGATCAAGCTCTTCGCCGCGATCGTGAAGACCAACGGCCAGATCACCAACCAGACGCTGCCGCAACCGACGAACAACTGGCCTTCCTTCTCGCCCGACTTCCAAGGCATCCCGGGCCAGCAGTACGCGAGCGTGCTCACCGACGCCGACCTCACCGCCGACGGCAGCGTCGACTTCTTCGATGTGCTCGAGGCGTTGCGCCGCGTCGACGCGGGTGACGCGTCGATGGACCTTGCGCTCCCGATCGGAACCGTCGACGGCGACGACACGCTGGAGTATCTGCGAGCCGTCATCACCGACTAGCGGCGCGCACAACTCCGGGCCGGTCGGTTCACCGCGCACGCACGCGCTCGACCACCGAGCGAAGTGCGCGGGCGAGCCCATCGTCGCGCGTCGACACCTCGATCCACGCAGTGTCGTGGAAGTGCAGGAGCGCGAGCACCTCGGTTGGGAGCGTGTGCGCGCTCGTGTGCTCGTCCCACTCGATTCGCGCGGGAACGCGCGCGGGCGGCATCGGCGTGCAGAAGAAGGCCGCGTCCAGAAACTGCGAGACCTCCGCCACGCACGGCGCAGCCACGGCGGTCGGACCAAAGTGGGTCATGTCCACCGGCGAGCTGCCCGCGAACAGCCCGCATGCCTCCTCCGACCACCCCATCGCATCGACGTCTTGGCCGAACCACTGGAGTTCGCCGAGGTGCTGCTCGCACAGCCGCATAAGGCCTGCCGCCTCCGAGCCCGTGCAGATGTAGCTCACCGCCTCGGAGATGTTCATCTCGACGAGTTCGGCGTTGGAAAGCTCGATGAGGTGCGGAGGATGCATCGCTGGAGACTCCGGCGAGTGCCCCGAATGGGCGCAACAGGACTTGAACCTGTGACCTCTGCCATGTGACGGCAGCGCTCTAGCCAACTGAGCTATGCGCCCGGCAACCCTTTTTCAGGGCCGGGAGCCCCCCGCTTGGAAAACCAAAAGCGGCTGGCGGCCGCTCTGGGGGGCTGAGCCGAGGCAGCCTCGGCGTGCGGAGAGTCTTTGCCGGAGGCACGGCCGGGTCAAGCCCAAGCCGGCCCCGCATATCGACCCGTCATCGGGGTCGGCCTATCGTTCTCGGCTCCCGGCGGCTCCGCTGGGCGTGCTCGCGGGACGGTCTGGCCGATCCGCCGCGACGAGGTATTCAAGCTCCCCGGCCCGGCTGACTGTTCCAGCCGGACCACCGAAGCGCCCTTTGGCGATTGTGCCGGCTCGACCCACGCGTGGCGAGCCGGGTCGGCCCCCACTCGCCGGTGACGCTGTTTCAGAAAGGTCGGGCCGACCCATGGCCAACCCGCTCGTTCAAGATCTCATCGAAGCCGGCATCCACTTTGGGCAGCGCACCAGCGGCTGGAACCCGAAGATGCAGCCGTACATC